>JADFXS010000002.1 GCA_015233515.1 Deltaproteobacteria bacterium
ATCTTTGTGTCTCCACGGCTTGCGCGGCCGGCACCCACGCCATCGGTCAAGCGGCGGAGTAATGGGTGCGGCGTTGCCGCCCTCTAGTCCTGGAAAGTCTTCTTTTAGGAACAGCCATGGTTTCACCTCGATTAACCCGGATTATTCCGGATATGAAACGTTATCTATATTTAATTTTCCACACTGCCGGTCAGGCTGAAGCTATTTTGAAGCAGCCGCAGCGGATCCCGAATTCCCAATGGTCGGGCCGAGCCGTTTTTCCGTAGTGGATTTACCGGCCGGGATTCTTGTCCAGCAAGTTTTTTAAAACCGCCAGACCCGGATGGCCAGAATCCGGTTGGCACCGGCAAGGACCGGCATTCAGGTTTTCACCACACCGGGGGCAAAGCCCCGGGCACTCTTCATGACACAAGGCCCGAATAGGCAAGCCGAGTAATAAGTGCTCGGCCAGCATCGGCCATAAATCTATTTCCTCGCCGGTGAAGAACTCTTCGGAATCGTCGCCCGAGTCTTCATCCACCTCGCCGGGTCCCTTGGACCGAGGCGTATAAACAACCAGTATTTCCTCGGAGATCGGAAGATCAATTTCAATCAGGCAACGAGCGCATTCGGATTTGATCATGGCTCCGATTTTGCCGGTCACCACCACACGGTCTCCGGATGGTTCCACCAAAACACGACCGACCAACGGACCATCCAGGGCGATAGTATCACCGGTCGTCTCGGTCAGCAATTGTTCGGCGGTTTCCGCCGGTAAATCTATGAACAGTTCCGCGCCTTCGGGTGGAAGGTCGGTCACTTTTATCTTATATAAATTCATCTTCAGCCTATCTTCATCGATCAAGGGGGCCGATGACTCCGCAATTAGCCACCTTCGATTAACAAGGCGTTTTCGCGGCTGATTCGCATGTCGGGTTCCATTATATCCAGCCGCCGACATCGCCGTCTTCGAATACCCGGTCTGATTTTCGGACCCGGTTTCGAGAAATTGTATAATTTGATGAAAATGGCCTTGCTTGTCAAGCAGAAAGGTTATTTGTGAAAGGTATTACATTATCCATCTATCTTTTCAATAGCGGACAACAACTTGAGGCCCTCTTGCAAGTCTGGATTGATTTGCAGAGCTTGACATAAATATTGCCCGGCATTTTTTATGTCGCCTTTTTCGAAATAAGCCCGCGCGGCGTTAAAAAACAGGTTTTCGTCGTCTTGGCTTATGGTCAAAGCTTTGAGATAATAGGTAATGGCCTGGTCGTACAGTTTAAGCCGCCGCAGTTCGATGCCTAGTTCATTGAAAACGTGTTTGTGTTCTTCCTCGAAAATAGCCTCGATCCGGCTCAGTTTTTCAAACGATTCCTTGGCTTTTTCCGTTTCTCCGGTCGCCAGGTAGACCTTACCCATACCAAAATTAGCCCGGACGTTTTCCACGTCCAATTTTAAAGCCTTGGTGTATTCGAATTCAGCGCTGTAATATTCTTTTCGCCGGAAATGGGCCTCGGCCTGCACCACGGCCTTGTCCACCCTGGGATCTTTTTGTTTTTGTTTTTCGGCTAGATAATTCGGCTTGAAGGTACATCGCCTCAGAAATTCCCGGACTTCGATTTTTTCAAAAATAGCCATCGGTTGATCAAACATGTCCAAAGGCTGAACCTGGACCGTATTTTTATCCAGGCTGGCAGCCAGGTAATAATTTTTCATTTCATGCTTTCTGGTCGTAGCGCCGGTGCCGATGGTCTGCACCACGACTTCCTCGTATACTCCGGGTTCAATCAAAGGCATGTTTCAACTCCCTTAAAGCGATATACCCGGCAAAAAGCCGAATAATAGTTTACAAAACGGTATTTAGGTCAACTTGTCAATACGGTGGCAGCAATCTCCGGAAACCGTGAGTTAACACCACCATCAAAAAAAACAAATTTCGAGGCCAAACGCCCCACCAGGGGTAAGGAGGCCCCGGATTCGCCACCTCGGTCTCCACAGCTTGAGCCAGAGCAGGCCCCATCTGTTCGAACCACGAGATAGTCTTGGGCCAAAGCCACAAGTTGGAGAAATATTCGGACGGCAGACCGGCGCGCCCCACAGCGGCGCCGATAATACCCCCCAAGATGGCCGCCGTGGTGTCGGCATCCCCGCCGCAACGAATAATAGACGCGATCGCGGTTCGAAAGTCTCCAGGGTGTCTCAACCAGGCTTGTATCACCACCGGGACGGTGTGAAACATGTACCCCGTTACGCCTCGTTCCAACCCTAAATCAGCGGCAAAGTCGGCGGTGGATTGTCCGGAAGCGGCGCTGTCGGCCGCCTTACCTAAAAGGCCTGATAATTCATCCGCGTTGGGACCCAGGATAGTCGGGATAGTGTCAAGAAAATCCCGAGGCTCTTCGCGATGTTGCCCGGCTAAATAGGCGGCCCAGGCCACGGCCAGGGCGCCTTGTTCGGCCTTGGGGTCGGAATGGGTCAACCTGGTGGAAATACGGACCAAGTCTATAAGCCTCGATCGGTCGGCGCCGTATAAGACCCCCAAAAGAGGACTGCGCATGGCCGGGCCATTACCGGCCGAATAAACGCCGCTTCGGTTATAACCAAATCCGACCCACAGTTTCAGAATACTCCTGAGCGTGGCCCAACCGACACCGGCCGGCAGGCTCAACAGCCACCATCGCAGGCCGCGGGCCAAGTGCGCCGCGAATAGTTCTCTCCGGCCGCCGGAAACCGCTACGGCCTCGGCGACTAAACCGGCATGTTCCGTGTCGTCCGATATCATGCCTCGCCCAAAGAAAAAATGAAACCGCGTGAGATCGGGGAACATTGCGCTCTGTCGGCGACGGGACAGGCCTTCCATCGGCAGGCCCAAGGCATCTCCAAGGGCCGTCCCCAACAGGCAACCTACGATTGATTCGGAAAACTCGTGGTTCATAATTCCTCAGTCTCGAAGGCGTGTAGTCTATAGCCCCGACCGGCCATGAAGGCTGACCTTATCCTTTCTCACGACCGGAAGGCAACAGGTAGTTATAGCGGTAATTCATTACCTTTGAGCGATAAGACACTTAAATCCCGGCAGCCGCGCTCCCCATGGGCCGCTCATAGTCGACTACCTCATGATTATTATCGTGGAAGTGCGCTCCACGCCCTATCCGCGATTCGATAGTGGATTCAGGTTCGGCAGCCCGCTTGACAACGATGGACCGCTGATGATAATTCTCTGCAGCGGTTAATAAAATATGAGTTTACCTATATAAGACCCCCGGCGCAAGGGCCCCAGCTGAACCCTGATTCACTACTTGCGGGCATCGAGGCACGTAACTCCTGGCTGAAATGGTCGGACAGGAACTTATTTTTCGCATCAACCCGCTTGAAATCGGGATTATGGTTTGCACCGACAACAAAATTATTATTATATAAAAGTCAAAGGACGACCCTACGCGCCGCCCATTTTGGGCCGAGAGGTATGGCATGGCAAAAATTGATGAACTGGAAGTGACTGGTATCCTGGACCCGGACCTTAAAAACAAATCCTTGACCTTAACCGAGGAGGATATCGACTTCGAATTGGAGGAGGCCTTGAGCGAGATCGGCAGTATAAAAAATCCTAAAAAGAAGACCAGCGACGCTTGGGAAAACAACAACATAAAAATCCCACCTAAAAAAATAGACGCTATAGATGACGATATTTTGGACCTAAACGGCATGGAAATGGAAATTGACGAAAACCTGGCGGAACAAGAGGGGGATGATATCGATTTTGTTTTCAGCCTGGATGACGAGATCGGTGAAGACATTAATAAGGAAAAGGAAAACGAAGACATGGTCTCCTCCCTGGCCGCGCCTCAACCTGATGAAATCGAAGAAGATATCGATTTTGAGTTGGAAGAGGTCGTGGAACTTGCGGAGCCGGCCTCTTTGAAAACCGATGTGAACCTTGAAGATCAACATCCTGTTTTGACTGTGGATATGGAGGAATTCCCCACCGGCGCCATACCGGTGACCACGAGCGGGACCGGTTCGATCGATATGCCTCAACCCCAGGTTGCGCCCCAGCCCTTTCCGCTCGACACCGCCAAACTGGAAGAATTGATCGTGCAAACGGTCCGGGAAACCGTCAGTCAAGCCCTGCAAAAAATGCTGCCCGGCTTGCTGGAAGAAATCTTGTCCAAGGAATTGGAAAAATTAAGGATGGAATTGGAAGAAATCTGAGCATAAAAGGGGTTATTGCCAAACTGTCCTTTTGGCCGGGCTTTAACGGGTCAGGGCGAAGAACATCGCATGTTGAACAAGGAAATACTGGAAATTTTTTTGTGTGAAGCCCGTGAACTGATCCAATCCATGGAAACGGGACTTCTGACCCTGGAAACTCAACCCGATGACCGGGACATCATCAATGCCGTTTTTCGCGCCGTCCATACGCTGAAAGGCAACACGGCCTTTCTCGGAGGAATGGATCGGCTGGTAGGCTTTTTCCATGCGCAAGAAAACTTATTAGACCTGATTCGCAAAGGAACCAGGCGACTTACGCCGCCGATGATCTCCCTCCTCCTGACTTCCGTGGATATACTTAAAGACAGCTTCCGTAACCTGGCGTCAGAAAAACCTTGGTATGACGGTTCTGTTTCCGAAATAATCGAAAAACTCTCCGACCAATTCAAACTCAGTGAAGCTGATTCGGCGTCTCCCATCGGTGTTCATCCCGGCATGGCTCACGAGAGCTTCAAGGACCACAAACCGGAAATCCGCTCCGGACACGAAACCATCCGCGTCAATATCCATCTAATCGATCGTTTGATAAACCTGGCCGGCGAACTGGTGTTGAATCGAAACCGCATCCGCCTCCTCCTGCAAGACCAAGCGGAAAAAATCCCCGGCTTGGCCCTTTTGCTGCAGCATGTCAACCATATCACTTCCGGCCTTCAAGAGCGGATTTTGAAAATGCGCCTACAGCCACTGGATAATGTCCTGAATAAACTGCCCCGGATAGTCAGGGACTTGTCGGTTCAAAACGAAAAAGCCATTGAATTGACCATTACCGGCGGCGATGTAGTGATGGATAAATCAATTTTAGATAATCTTTCCGGACCATTGACCGCTCTGATCGGTTTTTGCGTGACCGGAGGGATCGAAAATCCGGAGACGAGAGTAAAGCTTGGCAAACCCGCGGCAGGGCGGATTTCAGTGCAGGCTATTCATGAGCAAGGCCGAGTCCTTTTACGGATCACCGATGACGGCCAGGGGCTCGATCCGGAAAAGGTGATCCAAAGAACATTTTCACCCGCTCTAAATAGCCGTGAATCGACAACAAACCAGGGACCGAACGAGGTTAAACTCCTGGTCGAGGAACTCGGCGGCAGTTTTCAATATGAAAACATCCCGCTACGAGGCGCGACCTTCAGTTTGAGCCTGCCGCTGACTTTGGCCATTATTTCCGCCTTGATTATTCGCGCCGGCGGACAAACTTTTGCCATACCACAACAGGATATAATGGAGACGGTCTGTATCCCCGGCGGGGAAGGCGAGGGCCGGGTGGAAAAAATTGGACGATCTCCGGTTATGAGACTGCGAAATCGATTACTGCCCCTGGTGAACTTGACCGGTTTGCTTGCTTTCGGCGGCAAACCCGGCCGGGACGATCAAACGGACGTCAATATAGTCGTCCTGCGGTGCGGACCGAACCGATACGGCTTGATCGTCGACAGGATCATGGATATCGAGGAAATCGTGGTCAAGCCCCTGTCCCGCCATTTCGCCGGAAATCGACTTTTCAGCGGCGCCGCGATCATGGGCGACGGAAGTGTAGCCCTGATCCTCAATTCCGCCGGGTTGACCGGCTTGGCGAAATTGAACTTCCTCGAAATGGCCGTTGAAGACCAGGATAGCCACGAAAATGATTCCTTGGCCGCAAGAAAACCTTTTGTTCAACGTCAAACCATTTTACTGTTCAATCATGCTCGGGATGAATTATTCGCTGTACCGCTTTCCAGTATCCTGCGCTTGGAAGTGGCCGATTTCCGGGCGGTCGAGCGTTTCGGCGGCCGGGAGTGTCTTCCTTACCGCGGCGCAAGCCTACCCCTGATCCGCCTCAATAATCACCTGCCCGTGGGTCCGCTTACCCAGAGCGAAAAGCAGTTTTTCACCATCATACCTCGAACCGAAGGCGCCCCGGTGGGCATCATGGCCTCCCGGTTAGTCGATATCTTGGATGCCGAGATCGACGAGATGGATAATCCGTTTTCCTGGCTCGGGATCAAAGGTTCGGCCATCGTGGATGACCGGTTGGTCTTGCTTTTGGATTTACCGGAGTTAATTCATTTGTGGGAACAAAGCCCCCGGCCGGATTGAATATGGGGGCGAACGTCAACCCCGCGGTTTGTCGTGGGTTAGCGAGCAAAACATCAAAAATTCTCATTCATTACCTGTCGAAGCTTCCCCGCGGATCGCGGCGGAGGAACCTCGGTAGGCAGGCGTTAGCTCTCTAGCTTGCCTCGAAAAATATTCTCTCCGGTATACCGATGCTCGAAAGTTTTTCGGAATGATGCGGTCAAAATCTCGGCTCATTCGCGAACACCCCGGTCGGTCATTTCGACCGAAGGGAGAAATCTCATTGTGATTTGGTAGTGTTGGAGATTTCTCGTCGCGGCCTGTGGCCGCTCCTCGAAATGACAATGACACTTCAAAACGAAGAAACTTTCGAGAACCGCTATAAGCTTAAAGTTCGCTTTCCGGTGTCTTTTTTATTTTTCGTATATGGCGGATATCTTGACCTTTGACCATAAAGACCACCATTTCCGCTAAATTAGTGGCATGGTCGCCTATCCGCTCCAGAGCCTTGGCGATCTGCGTGATCATCAGGGCGCGCGGGATGGTCGCCGGGTCGGACAGCATATAGGTCAGCAATTCCCGTTGAATCTGATTGTAAAATTCGTCCAATTGAAGGTCGTCATCGCAGATTTTTTGTGCTTGCTCGACATCACCTTGAACAAAGGCGTCCAAGGCTTCCTTGATCATGGTGGTGGTCAACTCGGCCATATGCGGCAGATCGATATAGGGTTTGAGAGGCGGTTCGGCGTTCAAAGCCAAGGCTCGTTTGGCGATACTGGAACTGGCGTCGCCGATGCGCTCCAAATCAGTGACGATCTTCATGGCCGTGGTGATGAAACGAAGGTCCCTGGCCACCGGTTGCTGCCTGGCCAGAACCCGAAGGCACATTTCGTCAATAGCGATTTCCAGGGCATCGATTTCCGGATCGGTGGCAATGACTTCCTCGGCCAGACTGGATTCCCGGTTGACCAAGCCTTTCATGGCCAAATGGATCATCAGCTCGACCTTGCCGCCCATTTCCAGCAACTTCTGCCGAATGGCCGTCAGCTCGGCGGCAAACTGCTTGCTCAAAAGTTTTTCCGTCATAATTCCCTCGGTCGGTGATGATTAATTATATAAGGGCGAAAATTTCTCTTGTCACTAAAAAAATCCTCAGGTCGTTTTCAGAGTGAAAGAAAAAGTGGAACCTCGGCCCGGGGTACTAGTCACCGAGACGTTTCCACCATGAAGTTGAACCAAATGTTTGACAATGGCCAGGCCAAGACCGGTTCCGCCGCTCTCCCGGTTGCGATCCGGATCGACCCTATAAAATCGTTCGAACAACCGATTCAAGGCTCTGGGGGGGATACCCGGTCCGGTATCTTGCACGCTGACGATAATATCTTCTTTCTCCGTTGTTGCTCCTATCGTCACTTGGCCGCCCGCCGGAGAATATTTGATGGCATTGTCCACAAGATTGATGAGAATTTGCACCAGCCGGCCGGCTTCGGCCATGACCGGGGGCAATTCCGCGGTTTCCGGCCATTTCAGCGCAATATTTTTTTCTTCGGCCTTGGTGCCTAAAAGAGCATTGACTTGAGGGAATATTTCCGCCAGGGCCACCGGCGCCAGATTCAAGGTCAGGGCGCCGGATTCAAGTTCCGAGAGAGTCAGCAGTCCGCTGATCAGAAGGGTCAGGTGCTGGGCGTGTTTATATATTATGGATGTAAACCGCTTGGCCGCCTCGAGGTCCGTGTCCAATACTCCGTTCAGCAACGTTTCGGCGTACCCCGCGATTACCGTCACCGGAGTCCTCAGTTCGTGTGAGATATTGGCCACAAAGTCCCGGCGAATATTTTCCAATTTTTTCAAATAACTGATGTCATGAAAGACCGCCACGACCCCATAAACCGACTCTTGGTCCACCAAAGGCGCCCAATGAGTCAACAGGGTTCGCACCTGGCCTTCGATGATGGTTATTTCCCGAACCTGCTCTTCCCGGCTGGCGATGACCCGGGAAAGGGTTTCGTTCATGGCCGGATAGCGAGTGACTTCGATGAGGGGGCGTCCGATCATTTCGAGTTCCGTAGGGAACATCTTCAAAAAAGCCGGGTTGATCATGGTCAAACGACCTTGACTGTCGGTGACCATGAGTCCTTCACTCAAGCTGCGGACAATAGTGTCCAGGTTTCTTTTTTCACTGGTCAGTTGTCCGACCAGTTCGGACAGGCGGGAACTCATCTCGTTGATAACCAACGCCAATTCCCCCAGTTCATCCCGCCGGCCGACCGGCAGACGTCTTGAAAAGTCGCCGTGACCTATTTTTACCGCGAGCGCCGAGAACTGGCGGAGCAATCTTACGATGACGTGAGAAAACACCAGGCTCAAGATCACGGCCAGAAACGCCGCCGCGCCCAGGGCTTTGAACAAAATGGCATTGGCTTCGCCTTTGGCTTGCTCCAGGGTATGGAGCGGCAGGGCCAGACGGACGAAACCGGCTTCCGGCCGGCCTCGATTGAAAGGAACGGCCACGTACAGCATGTTGTTCATCAGCGTCGACGAATACCTCAGGGCGCTGCCGGCGCTTTCCTTTTGGGCGGCCTGAATTTCCGGTCTAGTCAAATGGTTTTCCAGATTTTTGAGCTCTTCCCGTCCGACATCCGAATCGCCGATCACCTGACCGGTCGCAGTCATGATGGTGACCCTGGATTTGGTTCGGCTCGCCGTTTCCTGAGCCAAGGTCGGTGCGGACGTAACCAGATTCAAGCCGGATTTTTCCAGGAGCAAGGCCGTCAGTCCGGCTTCATTCAGGAGATTATCGCGGGTTTCCTTCAGCAAATAGTCGCCCAAGGTCTGGTGGAGTTGCCAGGCCATCAAACTCCCGGCGACCAGCAAAATGAGCAAATATGAACCCAGCAGTTTCCATCGTATAGTCTGATTCATATGGTATCCATTTTGTATCCAAAACCGCGCACGGTTTTGATAAGGTTACCGGCGGATCCCAGTTTAGTCCGCAGTCGGGTGACGTGGGTATCGACCGTCCGTGTATCTCCGGTATATCCATATCCCCAAGCGTCTTGTAGGAGCGTCTCCCGGCTCTGCAGACGCCCCAATCGCGATGCCAGAATGGCCAGCAGTCTGAATTCGGTGGAAGTCAACGTGATTTCCTCACCTTGGATAACAACCTGATGCCTGTCTTGATCGATGATCATGGGGCCGACGGTGAGCACCGGCCGGCTGATCGGTTGGGGCTGGGTTCGGCGAAGCACGGCCTTGACGCGCAGGATGAGTTCCCGAACCGAAAACGGTTTAACCACATAGTCTTCGGCCCCGACCTCGAAGCCGACCACCCGGTCGATCTCTTCTCCCTTGGCGGTGAGCATGATTATGGGAACCTGGGCGGTTCCAGGATTGTTTTTGAGTCTTTTGCAGACCTCGGTGCCCAACATACCGGGAAGCATCAGGTCGAGAATAATCATATCCGGTGGATTGCTGATAGCTTGATTCAGCCCAGTCAGACCGTCATAGGCCATTTTCGGAAAAAAACCTTCCTGGCGCAGGTTGAATTCCAGCAGTTCAGCCAAATCTTTTTCGTCTTCAATAATCAGGATGCTAGCCATAATGGTCCGATAACCTTGCCGACTATTTTAGAGAAATGAAGTTGGTTTCCCATGTCCCTTATTGAGATTCCCCGGGGTGAGCCGCGAGGAATCTTCGGCATGCCGGGAACGAAGGCGATAAGCTTCTTGCTCGTCCACCCCGTAGCCAGCCGCGGGGAATACGCTTGCCGATAATATTCATTTGGCTTTCCAGACCGGAAGAATCATTTTGGCGATGGTCCCTCGGCCGACCTTGGAGTTCAATTCCAGACGTCCTCGATGTTCGGCCACAATAGTCTGGCATATGGATAAACCCAGCCCGGTTCCACCCCGGGTTCGCTTGGTAGTGAAAAAGGGATCGAACACGTGGGGCAAATTTTCCTTGTCAATCCCCTCCCCCTGATCTTCCACGGTCAGAAAGATCATATCCGCGAGGGGATCATGACCTGTGACAATGGAGACGCCTCGATCCTTGGAGGGTAGCGCCTGACAAGCGTTCTGGACCAGATTGATGACCACTTGTTCCAGCCGTTGATAGTTGCCGAGGACCTGCGGCAGGTTTGAGCAATAATTTACGGATAAAGCCTCGGTCTGATGCTTGATCAGGTTGGTGAGCAGCACCAGGGCCGAGGTCACGACCTGATTGAGGTCCACCAGCTGAGTCTGATCGTTGAAATCCGGACGGGCGTAATCCTTCAGAGTTTTGACAATATTGGATATTCGTTCCGCGCCTTCGCTGATTCCCTTGACCAGCAGCGGCATGTAATTGCGCATTTTCGAGTATGGCAGACGGGCTATGGAAAAATCGCCCTGATCGCGCTCGTATTCTTCCAGGATCGGCTGAATGTCGTCCCAGGACTCTCCGAGGATAGGAGCATTGAGCATGATGAAACTGGTGGGGTTGTTGATCTCGTGAGCCATGCCGGCGGCCAATGTCCCTAAAGAGGCCAGCTTGTCCTGCTGGATCATCAGTTGTTCCTCTTCCCGGGCTATTTCCTCGGCTTGCTGCCGGTCGGTGATGTCGGATAACAAGGTGTCGTATTCTATCAGGTTTCCCTGGGAGTCGAAATGGGGGACCGGAGTATTACGGACCCAGATAATTCGCCCGTCCTTACGGATAAAACGATGTTTTATGCTTCTGAATTCCTGTTTTAGGCTCAACAGATTCACCTGGGCAACCACTTGGCCCCGATCTTCCTCCGGGATTAAATCCAGCCAGGACATAGGGTCGGGGTTTAATTCTTCGGGCCGGTAACCGGTCACCGCTTCGCACGCCGGACTGTGTTCGGTCCGGACCACCTGGTTGCCGTCTAAATACACAGTGAATATATAGTCCGTCATGGCCGACGTTATCCGGCGGTAGCGCCCCTCGCTACGCTTCAAGGCTTCTTCGGCGCGCTTCTTTTCGGTGATATCCTCCATCATGCAAATAAGATAGGTCGGCCGACCGGAATCTCCGCGCACAATGGAGACTGTGACGTTGGTCGGAACGAATCGGTCCTCCTTGTGAGTCAACCGGCCTTCCAATTGAAAAAAGTTTTTGCCTGTTTTCCTGGCATGATTCCAGGCCTGCAGGTATTTTTTCCATTCCCCGGGTCCGGTCAGGTCCCGGGGAGTCATCGTCCGTAATTCGGCTTCCGAATAACCGACCATTTGTCGGCCGGCGTGATTGACCCTGGATAATTTCAAGGATGGGAGATGCAATAAGGCAATCCCGATAGGGGCTTGTTCAAAGACAGCCCGAAAGCGGGCTTTGTGGGACTTGTCCCTAAGTTTTTGCTTTTGTCTCCTTTTGGTTACATCCCGGCCTACGGCCTGGACCTCAACAAAACGGTCATCTCGAAAAAGAGGGTGCAAGACCCATTCCACCCAGCACAACTGACCATCGGCTTGAGTTATTTCCTGTTCTATCTTGGCGGTCTCCAACCCCGCCATGAGTTCCGTAACGGCGTTTTTGACTTTTTTTAAAAATTTTTCCGGCAATATTTCAAATAAGGAGCTACCGATCAAATTTTTGCCGGACAGGTTGAAATATTGGTTACAGGCGTCATTGAGCAAGGTGATGGTCCCGTCCGGGAGAAAGCGGCAGGCCGGGTCGGTCATGGACGTCAGCACGGCCTGGTATCGATTTTCCAGGTCTTGGAGATATTTTTCCGCCTGGCGGCGAGCCGCGGTCATGGCCTCCAGGTCCTGCCGGGCTTCATCCAGAAGTCGAACCTTTTCCAAATTCACCCGGGCCGGTAATTCGGCCACACGGACAAAATGGGTCATGATCTGGTTGGCCCTTTCCAGGGGTATGACCGGAACCCGCCGTAGAGCCGCCAGATATGTCTCTTCGTCAAAACCGTAATCTTTTGCCTGGCGGATAAAGAATGCCTCATCCGGTGGTTCATGAAGAAACTGGCTGAAAAAAAGCGTGGCCAGGTATAACTCGTCCACGAAAATAGGCACGGAATAGAGCATCAACCCATTGAGACACCGGCCCGCTTGAGTTTGACCGACAGACGGCTGGCCGAGCGCCTGCAAGACGCTTTGGCGGCAACGCTCTTCGGTCGCCGGGTTTTGATGGTGAAAAATGCGGCAAATGTCCTGCCAACCGCTGCAAGACAGTATCTGTCCGTGAGCGTCTACCAGGCTGTGGGCCGTGCCGGTCAGATCGGACAGAGAGTCGAGCAAGCCTTTAACCTGCTCCATGTTCATCAAATCAATCAGTTTACGGGTCATATGCCGTTCCCGGAAATCCTGTTCTGATCATAACAATACTGATGCCTTATAACCCATCCCACCGGGCTTTGAACAGGAGTTTGTATTGGATAAGGAGATCGTCTCAACCGGCCCGGGTGGTGGCAGGGAGCTGGATTAATTTGACCCTGACACATTTCGGAAGAATAATAGAAATCAAGTTGAGAATATCCAATCTTATGGTAAAATTGATGCCAGTGTAAGGTTATTTTATTCAAAGACTGGATTAACATCTTCAAAGCATATCGGGTCGGCTCAGGACCTGATTTCGAGCCCCGTTTTTAATCCAGTAAAAAAAATATTATTAGATTTCCCCGGAGCATACTTCTCGGTGGAGGATGAGGCCAGGGACCGAAGGGCTGTACAATTCCATGGTCTCGACCTTTAGCCGCCGGCCATGTTTCACGGGATGAAAGAAGGACAAAGTGAAACTCAATCTTCGTGGCAAATTTTTGTTCCCGACTATTTTCCTGGTTATTTTTTGCGTTGGGTTGACCTCGGCCGTATCCTACCATTTTTCCACCACGGCTTTACGGAATATGGTAATCGGCCAACTCGACCAAGTCGCCGCTTTTTCGATCAAGACCCTATCTACTTGGCTGGCCGACCGAAAGCTGGAGGCAAAAAACTGGAGTAACGTCAAACAAGTGGAAGCGCCGCTGCAGGATGGCGGTTCGAACCAGGAATCTCTTAAGCAAGCCGACGCTTTTCTGGCAGAATTGAAAAAGGAATATAAATTCTACGAAGCCATCAACATCGCCAACAAGGAAGGTCTGATTATCGCGGCGTCCGATCCCAAGATCGTTGGCATCAAGGTATCCGACCGGCAATATTTTCAGACCGCCTTGAGCGGAAAGCCCGGGTTTTCCGAAGTCATGTCCAGCAAGACCACCGGAAACCCCGTGTTTGCTTTATCTTACCCCATTATTAACAACAAAAGCGATCTGATCGGCGTGTTTTTCTCCATAGTCGATGTGAATTCCTTCAGCCAGGAATTCCTTGAACTGGTCAAAATCGGCCAAACCGGTTATGTCTATATCTGCGATGCCAAGGGCTTGGTTATCGCCCACCCGAACAAAGACGCCATCCTGAAATTAAATCTGAACGATACGGACTTCGGCCGGGAAATCGTTACTCAGAAAGATGGTCGGCTCGTTTATACCTTTGCCGGTCTGGAAAAAATCGCGTCCTTTAAGAAAAATCCGGAGACAGGCTGGACGATTGTGGCGACGAGCGGAACAGCGGAAGCTTTCTCGGTCGTGAAGGAAATCGGCTATCTAAATACAGCTTCGGCCCTGGGACTGGTCATTTTGTTATCCCTGATCATGACCTGGTTGATGAACCGCTTGATCTCCCGGCCTTTGAATAAAACAGCGGAAATCATGAAGAGAGTCGCCGCCGGAAATCTTAGCCAACGGGTCGGGTTCAAATCCGATGACGAAGTCGGTCGCCTGTCGCAATCCGTGGACACTTTTCTGGATGTTCTGACCGATTTTGTTGCTTCCCTGCGTCGGATAGGAGAAGGCGATCTCAACGTGGAATTTACGGCGCGCTCCCCGGAAGATGAAATGGCCCCCGTGGCTCAGCAGATGATTCGTAACCTAAGGGAAATTGTCGGACTGGTCAACGCGGCGACCGTCCAACTCACCACCGGCTCCGCCAAAGTCTCGGATTCCAGCCAGATTTTATCCCAGGGTTCGGTCGAACAAGCCGCCTCCCTGGAAGAGATCAGCGCCTCGGTGATGGAACTGGCCACACAAACCAAAGCCAATGCGGGCAACTCCTCCCTGGCCAACCAATTGTCCCGAACCGTCAAGGAGTCGGCGGAAAAAGGCAGCCAGCAGATGGGAGAGATGGTTTCCGCCATGGACGATATCAGGCAATCCGGCCAGGAGATCGCTAAAATCATCAAGACTATTGACGCTATAGCCTTTCAAACCAATCTCCTGGCCTTGAACGCCGCCGTGGAAGCGGCTCGCGCCGGCAAGTACGGCAAGGGATTTGCCGTGGTCGCCCAGGAAGTCAGGAACCTGGCCGGGCGAAGCGCGAAAGCAGCGCGCGAAACCGCAGAACTGATAGAAAACACGGTCAAAAAAGTCGAAACCGGCTCCGGAGTCGCGGAAAGAACTTCTCAATCGCTGCGGGACATCGTGGCGGGAGTAATAAAAGTCAGCGACTTGGTAGGAGAAATTGCCGCCTCTTCCAACGAACAAGCTCAAGGCATCGCCGAAATCAACACCGGCCTGAGCCAAATTGAACAAGTGACCACCCGGAACACTACCAACGCCGAGGAGACGGCGTCGGCCGCGGTGGAGTTATCCGGCCAAGCCGCGGCCCTGAGTGATGTTTTGTCAAGATTCAAAATGGATGAAGACCATCGCGGATCAAGCCGCTTAGCTGCCCCGCCCGCCCAAGCCCGGCCGGCCGCCGCTTCGAAACAAATTCCATTTAGCGCGCCGGTTGAACCGGTGGGAAAAAAGTCTCCTCAAGAACCTCAAGGAACCGCCGGTAGAAAAAAAATCATCCGGCCCGAAGAGGTAATCTCCCTGGATGACCGCGAGTTTGGCAAATATTGAGTTTCAAGGCCGGCGCAAGCCGGCAGCACAGACTATCAAAAATCAAAAGCCTTAACCCGATATGACCTTCCGGTCTGGAAAAAGTGAAAAACCGACTTGAGAATATGGAATCTTATGGTAAGATTATTCCTAAGTAAGAGCACATTGCATTGAAAGACTGGGTTACTATCTCCAACGCATACCAGGCTGGCTCAGGACCTGATTTCGCACCCCGATCTTAATCCAGTTCTAAGAGGTAATTGCAAAACCGCCCTTTTGGCCCAACTCTTCGTCGGGCTCAATTTTGAAGCCCTCAAAATACGTCGGTATTCCTGCGGCTTCAAAATCTCGCTTTCCTCGACCTGGGCCAAAATTCATAGTCTTGCAGTCGCCTTATAAATCTAATTTTAAATTTTCCCGGAAAATACTTCCCGGTGGAGGAAGAGTCCAAGGATTGAAGGGCTATGCAATCCCATGGTCTTGACCCTTAAACACTGGTTTTGTTTCACGGGACGAAAGAAGGACAAAGTGAAACTCAATCTTCGCGGCAAATTTTTGTTACCAACCATCTTTCTAGTTATTTTTTGTGTCGGATTGACTTCGGCCATCTCCTACTATTATTCCACTAAAGCTTTGCGGAATATGGTGATCAACCAGCTTGACCAGGTCGCCGCTTTTTCGACCAAGACTCTATCCACTTGGCTGGCCGACAGAAAGATGGAAGTAAAAAACTGGAGTAATGTCAAACAAGTGGAAGCGACGCTGCAGGATGGCGGGGCGAACAAGGAAACTATTAAGCAAGCCGACGCTTTCCTGGCCGAATTGCGAAAGGAATATAAATTCTACGAGTCCATCAGCATCGTCAGCAAGGAAGGTCTGATTATCTCCTCGTCCGATTCCAAGACCCTTGGACTCAATGTATCCGACCGACAATATTTCCAGACCGCCTTGAGCGGAAAACCCGGGTTCTCCGAAGTCATACCCAGCAAAGCCACCGGAAATCCTGCGTTCGCTTTATCTTACCCTGTTATCAACGACAACAATAAAGTTATCGGCGTGTTTTTCTCCGCTGTCGATGTGAATTCCTTCAGCCGGGAATTCATTGAACTGGTCAAAATCGGCCAAACCGGATATATCTATATCTGCGATGCCAAGGGCATGGTCATTTCTCACCCGAATAAAGACGCCATCCTGAAATTGAACCTAAACGATACGGATTTCGGCCGGGAAATCAACACCCGAAACGATGGACGGCTCTTTTACAATTTTGATGGACTGGAAAAAATCGCATCCTTTAAGAAAAATCCGGAGACAGGCTGGACGGTGGTGGCGACGAGCGGAACAGCGGAAGCCTTCTCGGTCGTGAAGGAAATCGGCTATCTAAATACAGCTTCGGCCCTGGGACTGGTCATTTTGTTATCCCTGATCATGACCTGGTTGATGAACCGCTTGATCTCCCGGCCTTTGAATAAAACAGCGGAAATCATGAAGAGAGTCGCCGCCGGAAATCTTAGCCAACGGGTCGGGTTCAAATCCGATGACGAAGTCGGTCGCCTGTCGCAATCCGTGGACACTTTTCTGGATGTTCTGACCGATTTTGTTGCTTCCCTGCGTCGGATAGGAGAAGGCGATCTCAACGTGGAATTTACGGCGCGCTCCCCGGAAGATGAAATGGCCCCCGTGGCTCAGCAGATGATTCGTAACCTAAGGGAAATTGTCGGACTGGTCAACGCGGCGACCGTCCAACTCACCACCGGCTCCGCCAAAGTCTCGGATTCCAGCCAGATTTTATCCCAGGGTTCGGTCGAACAAGCCGCCTCCCTGGAAGAGATCAGCGCCTCGGTGATGGAACTGGCCACACAAACCAAAGCCAATGCGGGCAACTCCTCCCTGGCCAACCAATTGTCCCGAACCGTCAAGGAGTCGGCGGAAAAAGGCAGCCAGCAGATGGGAGAGATGGTTTCCGCCATGGACGATATCAGGCAATCCGGCCAGGAGATCGCTAAAATCATCAAGACTATTGACGCTATAGCCTTTCAAACCAATCTCCTGGCCTTGAACGCCGCCGTGGAAGCGGCTCGCGCCGGCAAGTACGGCAAGGGATTTGCCGTGGTCGCCCAGGAAGTCAGGAACCTGGCCGGGCGAAGCGCGAAAGCAGCGCGCGAAACCGCAGAACTGATAGAAAACACGGTCAAAAAAGTCGAAACCGGCTCCGGAGTCGCGGAAAGAACTTCTCAATCGCTGCGGGACATCGTGGCGGGAGTAATAAAAGTCAGCGACTTGGTAGGAGAAATTGCCGCCTCTTCCAACGAACAAGCTCAAGGCATCGCCGAAATCAACACCGGCCTGAGCCAAATTGAACAAGTGACCACCCGGAACACTACCAACGCCGAGGAGACGGCGTCGGCCGCGGTGGAGTTATCCGGCCAAGCCGCGGCCCTGAGTGATGTTTTGTCAAGATTCAAAATGGACGAAGACCATCGCGGGTCAAGCCGGTTGGCCGCCCCGCCCGCCCAAGCCCGGCCGGCCGCCGCTTCGAAACAAATACCATTTAGCGCGCCGGTTGAACCGGTGGGAAAAAAGTCCCCCCAAGAACCTCAAGGAACCGCCGGAAGGAAAAAAATCATCAGGCCCGAAGAGGTAATCTCCCTGGATGACAGCGAGTTTGGCAAGTATTGAGTTTCAAGGCCGGCGATAGCCGCATGATGTCCCAGGGCGACCAGGACGCAACATCCTGGTCGCCTCTTTCTCCCAATAGGGTTGATCTGACGTTGACCTTACCCTGATCGGTAGGAAAATGTATTAAGCCGCCGCGACAAAACCACTCGGCCTTGATACCGAACAGATAAAAATCCATTACTCTGATGCCAAAAAAATAACCGCGCTCCCCGCGACACAGAGCAAAATTTTTCTTCTTCTCCCTGTCTCCCTCTATTCAAACCCCCGAGATCAACTGATTTATACACAACGTCAAAAGAATGGGGCATGGCCTTGGGCGTGCGACAATGTCCAACGCTTTTTCGACGGCTCGGCTTTCGATATAGGAAGCTCAGGCCGGTGATCGCCACTGCGGCCCCAGAGCAACATGGTTAGGCCGATATTTTTCTTGACAGCGTCCGCAGGCCTAATTACTATCATTTTGATAGTTTTTATAGTTATTTGCTCCCGGCCGTCAGAATAGATTTAAATAGGAGTGAAATCAACATGTTCCAGCATGATGCCCTGAAAACCCGACCGGCGGCTTGAGCCATAACATTAAATGAGCATCGGGTATGTGAGAATGATTTGTCAGATGGAAGCAACAGGGGGAAGAGATATGCGGCAAACTCAAAGCTATGCATTCTGGAAAAAAAGAATCAGGTATCTGGCCATTCTTCCTCTCGGGTGTTGCTTCCTGGGATATCTCGCGGTTTTTTTTCTTGAAAACTGCCATCTGCCTGATGTCGCAGAAAACCAAATGCAGCGGTCTTTTGTTTTGATCAGCAGAGATGCTATTTTTATAATCCTGTTTTCGTTGGTTTTCTATTCCATTTTCATTCCGGTTATTCACAAGATCAATAGATCGTTGTGTAACATCATTCAACAGTCATTTTCCGATGATCTGACCGGGCTGGCCACTCGGGCAATCTTGGTAGATCGGTTCGACCAGCTGGTCAAGGCGACTAGTCGGCGGCAGGCTTTCCATGGTCTGATTTTCATCGACATTGATAAGTTTAAAGCAATAAACGATACGTATGGGCATCTGGCCGGCGATAAAATACTCAAAGACGTCGCTCAAAGATTGTCCGGCCTGCTTCGAAATACCGATACCGTTTCCAGATTTGGAGGTGATGAGTATCTTATGCTTTTGCCGAACATTGCCAGCACCTCGGATATCAAGGCCATAAGAAATAAAATACTTAAAAATCTTTCCAAAAGCTACTCGCTCAATGGAAAAGAGCTGCGTATAAATTTCAGTGTGGGCGCAGCCGTATTTCCCGTTCACGGAAAGGATCTCGACGCACTCATTCATCATGCTGATGCGGATATGTACCGGGACAAACAAAAATTATTCCTTCCTATCGACGGCGACTTGAGAACATGATATTTGCCAGTCGGTGTAGATCGGAATACGTTCCGGAAAACAGAAATGCGCTCAAGAAAGAAACAGGCCATCATCGCCATCCGCAACGCGGATTTGAGCCTGGAGACAATGCGGTCATACTAGAGTGTTAAGAGGCACATGTTATGCTTAACTATGCTAGCCGGGTTGAAACAGACAAAGCCAAAACCGCGGAGCGGAAAGAATGGCTGGATTTGAGTGTCCAGGCATCCAAACAGACGAATCGATCACCCTCTCTCTCCATGTACTGGGCAATGATAAGGGACGAGGCCGCCAAAGTGGCCGCGCGGGATGCGCTGCTGGAGAATTGGATCAACCAGATGGTTTTAGCCCATGACGACTATTCCTCGGCCCTGACTTCGGTCCTGGCTTCCAAACTTGGCAATCAGGACATTCCCAGTCAACATCTCGCTGAACTCTTCCGAATGGCGATCGCCGAAGATCCGAATATCCTGACTGCCAGCGCCGCTGACCTCGCCGCCATCCAGGCCCGCGATCCGGCGGCGAAATCAATGCTGTCAGGGCTTTTATACTATAAGGGATTTCACGCCATGGCCTGTCATCGGATCAATCATTGGTTGTGGCATCATGGGCGCCAATATTTGGCGCGATATCTCAACACCCGCGTGTCCATAACATGCGCCATTGATATTCACCCTGGAGCCAGGGTGGGCAATGGAGTGTTTATCGACCACGGCACGGGAATTGTGGTCGGCGAAACCGCGGTTATCGGTAATGATGTGTCCATCCTCCAGGAAGTGACCCTGGGCGGCTCGGGCACGGAGCATGGAGACCGGCATCCCAAGGTGCGGGAAGGGGTTTTACTGGGAGCCGGGGCCAAGGTACTCGGTAATATCGAAGTTGGCCGGTTCGTCAAAGTGAGCGCCGGCAGCGTGGTTCTGCAGGATGTCCCTCCTCGGGCCACTGTCGCCGGAGTTCCGGCCCGTATCGTCGGTTGGACCGGCGAAAACGCTCCGGCCCTGGAGATGAATCATGGCTTGGCCGATATTGACTATTATCTCTAAGGAACCGTGAAACTAGACATACTTTGGGAATTCCATGTCTTTCGCTACTTCATCTCGCCGGACCGCTTTTATCCCTCAGGTAGCATCCCTGGCCTCTCACCCTGGCCGTTCCTCTTTTCCATCCGACGTGAGTATCCTGAATTCCCGTGGAACGCTTTTTTCAAGAACACCATCGCCGCCCCTTGATGATTGGTCTTCGGACCAGGCAGAGGCTGGCGTTTATGGGAGCCGTAATGTTGCTGAAGCAGCGAACACAAAGAACCAAAATCAACCTCAGGCGTCAGACAGACACATTGAGACGTCAGATCCACAAGGTAAAAAACGTTGTCAATGAACTGAAACAAGCTAGGGGTTACCTCAGGACCATATGCGATGGACTTTCGGACCCGATCATTATCCTGGATCAGGATGGAACGATCAAAGAGATCAATAATATCGCGAAAGATCGTTTTTTTCACGAACTTGGCCGCATCGCCGGCCGCAATATATTCACGACCTTGCCTCCGGGCTTTTGTCATGAATTCAAGGCTCAGATCGAACTCGCCAGAGACAGCCAACGCTTTATCATTTTCGAAGTGGAAGACAAAGCCCGCAAGTATCGGATATCGATTCGGCCGATAGTGAACCCAAGGAAGAGAGTGACAAATTTTGTCTGTTTTATCAGGAATATAACCGATGAGCACCTAGCGGAACGGAAATTACTGTATATGGCGTATCACGACGACCTGACCGCTATCTATAACAAAGCTTACATTGTTCGCCAGATTTCGTACCGCATTAAACATAACAAAAAAAATGAGAACGTGGATTATGGCCTGCTTTTTCTGGATTTGGATAATATTGAACTGGTTAACGACAGCTTCGGCCAGCAGGTCGGCAATCAGCTTTTACAGCACCTGACCTCCCGTCTTCTTGAGCTGCTGTCAGATCAAGCTGTGGTTGGACGTATCGGAGGAGGCAAGTTTGCCGCCGTTTTCGAGGGTGAGAATAGCCGGACCCTCATTCATCACGCTTGTGAAGCCATCCATAAGGCCTTGGCCATTCCCTTTGTGGTGTCCGGACACAAAATCGCCCTTTCCGTGAGCATTGGGGTAGTCTTGCCTGACAGTCGATATATATTGGCCGAACACGTCATCCGAGATGCCTACATCGCCATGTATCAAGCCAAGAAAAACGGACCGGGCCAGACCGTAGTTTTCCAGGAGGCTTTTCGCAACAAACTCCTGGAACGGCATCATCTCGAATACAACCTGCGTCAGAGCCTGGCCAGAAATGAGTTGTATTGCGTATACCAGCCGATTTTTTCTCTTCCGGAGCTAGCGGTTATCGGATTCGAGGCCTTGATCCGTTGGCGGCATCCGACTTTGGGTAATATTCCACCGGACCGATTCATTCCTCTGGCGGAAGAATCTGGCATGATCATTGACATAGGACGATTTGTCATCCAGGAATCGAGCCGTCAAATGAGCCGGTGGCTAAGGGAAGGACGCATCGCGGCCAATACCACCATGAGCGTGAACATCTCGGCCAGACAGTTTTTTCACAAGGAATTGCTTGGCGAGTTGCAGGTGGCCCTTCGGGAAGCCGGATTGGCTCCGGAAAACCTTAAAGTGGAGGTGACGGAAAGCATTCTCATCAAAAGCCTGGACATTCCGATAGCCATTCTGGAGTCCTTCAAGGCTCTCGGCATCAAGATCGCTCTGGACGATTTCGGCACTGGCTATTCATCCCTGGGCTATATTCGTCAACTGCCCCTAGATACGATTAAAATGGACCGCAGCTTCGCCACCCGGCTAGATGTCAACGCGAAGGACGCCGAGATTGTTCGTCTTATCATCGAACTGGCTCATACCCTCGGCGCGGATGTCGTCGTGGAAGGGATCGAGAAGGAATCCATCCTTGAACTTCTGATTACCTTCGGGTGTGATATGGTCCAAGGCTTTCTTCTGGGGCGCCCTGGTACGGCCGTGGAGATAGGGGCTTTACTGGATAAAGGGTAATTTCAAATGGCACCACCTCTGATTTATCGGTATAACCAAGCGTGTCGAAAGGAGATTTTCTCAATCCATAATCCGTTTCGGTTATGATGGTCGAATTTCTTGCGAGGCTCCTATAGTGTGCGCCAGGGAAAAAATATACAGCGCCACCCTAGGGGCTAAAAATGGCGAAACCGAGTTAATCATTCAAAGTATCATTGACCGGCACTTATCACGATCCGCCTGGAGGAACTCATTTCTACAAACAATACCAAACAAACGGAGCGCCAATGAAAATTGATCTCGGCCCCATCACTCGAATCGAAGGCCACCTCAATATCTGTACCACCGTGGACAACGGCATAATAACCGACGCCCAATGTATGTCGGAAATGTTTAGAGGCTTTGAGATTTTCCTGCAGGGTCGTGATCCGCTGGATGCACAGCAGATCACCCAACGCATCTGCGGGGTCTGTTCCTATGCTCATGCCATCGCCTCTTCCTTTGCCCAAGAGAATGCTTACAAGATACAGCCCCCCGCCAATGGACGAATTCTTCACAACCTGATCCAAGGCGCCAACCATCTCTACGACTATCTCTTACATTTCTATCAACTTTCGGCCCTCGACTTTGTCGATGTAACTTCAGTCCTCCAATACACCGGCAAGGACGCGGAGTTGCTCACGGTCAAACAATGGGTGCAGGCCGAACTCTCGCGAAACAAGGCATTTCCCGCCGCCCCATTTTTGCCTCGCCTGGCAGGGAAATATATTGCCGACAACGAGATCAATATCGCGGCGTTAAAACACTATCTTGAAGCCATGGAGATTCAGAAAAAAGCGAACCGGGCCGCGGCTATTTTTGGTGGAAAATTTCCTCACTCAACGGCCATCTTTCCAGGAGGTTGCACCCAGGAAGCGCGAATTGATTATATTGCCGCGTACCAGTCGCTCATCAAGGAGGTGCGGGATTTTATCCACGGCAAGTACATTCCCGATGTGCTAGCGGTGGCCACCGCCTTTCCCGAATATTGGAAAATCGGGGCGAGCAAAGGCGGCTTTCTCTCCTTCGGCCTTTTGGCGTTCACTCCCGAACAGACCGGCAAGCATTTATTCGCGCCAGGGGTCCTGTTTGACGACAAGGTGGCGGTTGTGGACCTCAAACAGATTACCCAGGACGTCAAATACTCCAAATATTCCTCCCCCAGCGGGCTCAATGTACAAAATTCAGCCATTATTCCGGAGCCCAAAAAAAACGGGGCTTACTCCTGGAGCAAAGCCCCGCGCTATGGCGGGCGTATGCTTGAAGTCGGCCCGACAGCAAGGGTGATGGTCGATTACCATCAAGGCAATAATCCAGCCCTCAAGGAATTAGTCAACAAGTTCGCCGACATCGCCAATATCACCCTCAAAGAACTGAATTCAGTCCTCGGAAGGCATCTATGCCGCGCCATTCAGGCGGCGATCATTACTGATTTTCTATTGGAGGAGACGGAACGTCTTGACCACAATGGTCCAACCATGACCGATATCACCATTCCGAAATCAGGTGAAGGCCTCGGCGTCACGGATGCATCCCGGGGCAGCCTGCTGCATTATATCCGCATCGAAAATTACAAGATCGCCCAATACGAATGCGTTGTTCCCACCACCTGGAACGCCTCGCCCCGAGACGACAAGGACCAGCCTGGGGCCATGGAATCGGCCCTTATCGGCACTGCCGTTGAGACCCCGGAAGAACAGATCGAGTCAGTCAGGATCGTCCACTCCTTTGATCCATGCATTGCCTGCGCGGTTCACTGATGGCCGACTGCGAATCCCCCTACTGACAAAATATGAGGAAAGCGTCATGATAAATAGACGGGACTTTCTTAAACTTGCCGTAGCGTTAAGCGCCTCTTTCGGCATAAGCGGTATGCCGGAATCGGTTCTGGCCTCCCTCAAAAAGATCAATGTTGCAGAGGTCCCCAAGATTATCTATCTGCAGGGCCTCTCCTGCACCGGCTGTTCAATTTCGCTTCTACAGGCGGAATCGCCGTCGCCCCCGACCCTGATCACCGAATACTCGCAGCTTGCCTATCATGCCGATCTTTCCGCCATTTCCGGCAAGAAGGCCTTGGACCTGGTGGAGAAATATATATCCGGCCAGGCCGGCGAATATTTCCTGGCCGTGGAAGGGGCCATTCCGGAAAAAATGCCTGAGGCCTGCGTCATTGGCTCCAAGACTTTTGCCGATTATCTTGTCGCGGCGTCCAAGACCATGAGCGGAGCTATTGCTGTCGGGGCCTGCGCTTGTGATGGCGGCATCCCGGCGGCCGAAGGCAACGTTACCGGCGCTATCGGTCTCCAGGAATTCTACCGCAACCGCAATCTCACTCCACTTATTGTCAATATTCGCGGTTGCTCCGTTCATCCTGACTGGGTCTGGCACACCATCATCCATCTTGTCAAAATCGGGACGCCGGAATTGGTAAACGATGCTCCGAAACTCTTTTTCAGCCGGAAAGTTCACGAACTCTGTCCTCGCTACCACGACTTCCAGCAAGAAATTTTTGCCAGGAAACTTGGCGACAAGGGCTGCCTTTTCAAGCTTGGTTGCCTGGGACCCGACACCTACGCCGACTGTTCAACACGGTGGTGGAACGGCGGCCGGACCTGGTGCATTGACAGCAACGCGCCGTGTATCGGTTGTGCCTCGCTAAACTTTGCCAGACAAAAGAACGTCCCATTTTACCGAATAAGTGAAGCCAACGTTGGGAAAGCTTAAAGACTAAAACAGTAAAACGGGGAGCCGCCATGTCCAACACTTTATTTTCCAAGCTTTCCATAAGCAGAAAGGTCATGATTTTCATCACCTCGGTGCTGATCCTGATCCTTCTTGGGGGCACAATATTTTTGAGCGCCCATATCAAACACAAAATGAGCGAAACTTACATCGATTCTGTTCAAACCCTTTTCCGCTCCTTCCAGGCGGGAGTTGATGGATCGCTGGAACGCGGGCAGATGAAGAACTTCAAGATTCTTCTGAGCAGGCAAAAAAATATCAAGGGTGTAATGGAAGCAACCCTCTACGATCGAGAGGGCAAAGCCAACCTCTCGTCGTCGGAACTATCGGATATCCCCTCAAAATTGCCAGATGACATCTACCGCCATCTTAACGAAGCCAAAAGATCATTTGAACATATCGACGAAAAATCAATGCACATCATTAGCCCACTGATCGTCAATGCCGACTGTGTGCGCTGCCATCTGAAATGGCGTGAGGGGGAGGTGGGGGGCAGCCTGTCCCTGACCTTCGACTTAAGCCCATTAACTTCCACTATCGGCAACCTGCAAAAACTGCTCGCCGTGGGCAGCGTCTTTCTTGCGCTTATAATCTGTATCGCTATTGCGATGATCATAAACTCCTCCATCACAAAACCAATCACCAGAACCGTCAATATGATTGAAGAGATGAGCAGGGGACGGCTCGACTCCAGGCTGAACATGAAACAGGGAGACGAAATCGGCCAGATGGCCAAGTCCATGGATCAATTTGCCGAAACTTTGCAAAATGAGGTGGTTATGTCTTTACAGATGCTTGCGGCATGCGACCTCACTTTTAAAGCCAATCCCTATGACCAGCATGACACTATCGGCAATGCCCTGCTAAAAACCGGCAACGAACTGAACCTGATGATCGGTAATATCAGTTTGGCAACGGAACATATCGCAGCCGGAGCTGAACAAGTTGCGGGTTCTAGCCAGGAGCTGTCGCAGGGAGCTACCGAATCGGCTGCTTCCCTGGAACAGATCACCAGTTCCATGACCGAGCTGGCCTCCCAGACCAAAGCCAACGCCGAAAACGCCGCCCAAGCCAATAATCTTTCCCTATCGGCCAAGAACGCCGCGCTCAACGGTAGCAAGCAAATGACGGAAATGACCGCGGCCATGAAAAACATCAACGATTCCAGCAGGGAAATCGCCAAAATAATCAAGGCTATCGACGATATCGCCTTCCAGACCAACCTCCTGGCCCTCAACGCGGCGGTTGAGGCGGCCAGGGCGGGCAAGCACGGTAAGGGTTTTGCCGTGGTGGCTCAGGAAGTCCGGAATCTGGCCGGACGCAGCGCCAAAGCGGCCAGGGAAACCGCCGAACTGATCGAAGATTCAATGAAAAGAGTCGAAAATGGATCGGGAATCATGGCCAAGACCGCGGCGGCCTTGACGGAGATCGTTGACGGGGCGACCAAGGTAGCGGATTTGGTTGGTGAAATAGCCGCTGCCTCCAATGAGCAGGCTCGAGGCATAAATCAGATTAATCAAGGACTGACCCAGATCGAGCGGGTAACTCACCAAAATACCGCTAATTCCGAACAGACCGCCTCGGCGGCCGAGGAACTGTCAAGTCAGGCGGTGCACTTAAGAGAAATTGTCGCGAAGTTCAAGTTCAAAAATGAATAAGCGATGGATAAGGGTGTGGCCGCCCCCACACGTCCGGCCGAGTGGAGTTAGCCGGCCAAGCCGCGGCGCTGATCGATGTTTTGCCAAGATTCAAAATGGACGAAGACCATCGCGGGTCAAGCCGGTTAGCTGCCCGGCCCGCCCAAGCCCGGCCGGCCGCCGCTTCGAAACAAATTCCATTTAGCGCGCCGGCTGGGCCGGTGAAAAAAGTCTCCCCAAGAACTTCAAGGAACCGCCGGAAGGAAAAAAATCAGCAGGTCCGAAGAGGTAATCTCTATGGATGACAGCGAGTTTGGCAAGTATTGATTTTCAAGGCCGGCGATAGCCGCATGATGTCTCCAGGCGACCAGGACAGATTGACGACAATTATAATTCCCGCCTGACGACAATCCTTGGCTCCTAAGCTCCAGGTTGGGAGCCACTTTTGAGGGAAGCTGGAGCTTGGGAGCTAGCTGGAAGCGGCGAAGAGAAATCTCTAATGCCAAAAGGCCTTCCTTGAAAAGAATGGAGATTTCTCCCTGCGGTCGAAATGACAGTATGCGGTGGTTTCTTGGTGCCATATCCCCGCGGTCCGTGGGGCCGAATACTAGAAAGGTTATATCGCTCCATATCATGCCTCAGGCCGTAAAGAATTGGCCCATTTTTGCGTTCCAAACAGGAATCCCTCAAATTCAATTTTACCAATTCATAGTGAACAAGTATAATTGGAGTTGAACATAGGAAATGCCCTTATTAATTCGGATGAAGGTAGAAAGACAGAGAATCATAAACAAATTATCCGAAAAAGGCTTATCTACCCCAAGGAGCGCAAAGTGGGCTTAGCGCCCGGCATCCATGTCGCGGCCAAACCCATTGGCCCGGTATGCAATCTCAGTTGCGAATATTGTTTCTATCTTGAGAAGCATGCCTTGTTCGTTGAAAACGAAAAGTATCGCATGACCGATAAGGTCTTGTCTGCCTACATAAAAAACTACATTGGATCTCAACCGACCCCTGTGGTTGAGTTTGTTTGGCATGGAGGAGAGCCCACACTTCTGGGAATGGATTTTTTCAAAAAAGTCGTTAAATTTCAGAGACCCTTTGCCCATAGGAAAACGATCAAGAATTCCCTGCAGACCAACGGAACGCTACTCACCGATCAGTGGTGTGACTTTTTCAGGGAAAACCGGTTCATGGTGGGGCTCAGCCTGGATGGCCCGAAGGAGATTCATGATTTCTATCGTCGCGACCGGAAAGGCAACGGGACCTTCGACACGGTCATGCACGGGCTGAAGCTCTTGCAAAAATATAAAATTGAATACAATATCATGGCCTGTGTCGGCCGCCATACGGCCATGCACCCGCTGAATGTTTACCGCTTTTTCAAGGACGAAGGCGTCGAGTTTATCCAGTTCACACCCATCGTGGAGCGCCTGCCGGATTCGCGAAGCAAACAGTTGGGCCTGCGTCTTGCGGGTCCCGCCTTACCAGGCGGCGAGGCAGACCGGACGGAGGTGACTCCCTGGGCGGTGATCCCGGAGATTTACGGTGACTTTCTAATATCCATATATGAGGAATGGATTCGCCATGACGTGGGCAAGGTCTTCGTCATGAACTTCGAATGGGCTTTGAATGCCTGGATCGGCAACTCTTCGCCCGTCTGCATTCATGCGGAACAGTGCGGTCGTTCCTTAGTGCTTGAGCACAACGGGGATGTCTATGCCTGCGACCACTATGTCTATCCGCGATATCGTCTGGGCAATATTCTGAAGGATGATTTTTTGGAAATGATCGATCGTTCCGCTAAATCCGGTTTCGGTTTCAATAAACAAACCTCGCTGCCGGATTTTTGCCGGGACTGTAGCGTCCTTGCAGCCTGCAGGGGCGGCTGCCCCAAACATCGTTTTGAACAAACAGAATATGGTGAACCCGGGCTGCAATATCTTTGTTCCGGATATAAAAAGTTTTTTCTCCACATTAGAAAATATCTTCGGATCATGACCCAGTTGCTGGAAAATGGGCTTCCAGTGTCTCTGGTGATGGATGCGCTAAAGGGCCCCCTGGTCATCAAGCGAGCTTAGGCAGCCTCAGCCAGGCCCAACCTTACGATCACAACATCACTGCCTCATTATTGCAGCTTTTTTCAGGCTTTTTTCAGACTCACTCCAGCCAGATTTTTTCTGACCGAAAAACTGTCTCCGGTTGTAAAGCCCATATTGTCAATAATTTCCTTAGGAACAATCAGGCTACCCCTTTTATTGACTCTGATTTCGTTAGGCGAATCGTTTTTGGCGTACGTGGATTTGCGACCGGATTTGAGACCTGGAACTCGGCCGGCCTTGATTAGCGCATCCACATATAAAGCTTTTAATTGGGCCAATGTTTTTATTTTAAACTCTTCCATTATTTCTTTGCTTGATCGTTGTGCGTCTATAGCGGCGACCAGCCCCTCAATGTCGATATTTTTTTTCCTTGGCATGAATACTCCTTTTTTGATCTATCTAATGATTCCGGTTGAATCCTCCGGAGAAAGACGCTATTCCAGTAATGGTATTTGAATCAATCGAAAAAATTGTTACCCCGTAACTAGTCACAAGGTAAATTGTACCTTCAGTGGTCAGTATTAATAATTCCTGCTAATAAAGCTGTCAAGCAAAGATTTTAAAAAATCGTTTTTAGTTATTCCCGAATTGACCGGCCCGTGAATAGATTCTTAGACACTTAAGTTCGTTGCCAAAGCTGCCGATAAACAAATTAGGAAGACGCAAAGTAGGAGTCGAGTCTATGTGTCCGCCAGATTATCAAATCGTTTTCGAAGCCGTTCCAGGATTGGTGGAACAAAGCTCCCCCTCTTTCCGTCTTGGGCAAGATAAAAAAGACGACTATAAACCGGTAAAAAAAAACCGTGAACGCCCGACTAGCAAAACAAGCCGGAAGAACGACCGTAAGGGATCCCCTCTCAACGGGCAAGAACTTGATCGATATGTTTAATTAAAATATTTCCCAGACGAAATCGTGAGTATCGATTTCGGCTCTCTAAGGTGATCTCGGAATACAGCGCTAAGCGGCTACACATCATCGACTATTCTACGGGCCGTTGTATAGGTTCGCCGGAAATAATCCTCATCAATCCTCTGCATTTCCACTCGCCGCCCGGAGCGAGGCGCATGTATAAACCACCCATTTCCCGCAAACAATCCCACATGGTATCCCTTGGCCCACGGGACCTTAAAGAAGACTAAATCACCGGGGCGCAAGTCTTTTCTGGAAATAAACTGACCCACTTTGATTTGATCATCGGCGCTTCTAGGCAGCTTGTAACCATAACGCTTGTAAACATAATAAACCAAGCCGCTGCAATCAAACCCTCCCGGGGCCTGACCGCCGTAGTGATATGGTGTTCCAAGGTAACCCTTAGCCGTTTCGGCGATTTTCTGCCCCATTGGGGAGTTGGTTTCATGCTGGGACGGCGGAGTCGTGGGAGGGGTGGATTTGACCGTTGTCCCGCATCCTTGAGTCCCAGCGACCATAAGTCCCAGGAACAAGGCCCAACCCAAACTTGAAATACGTGCCCGGATATTCATAGGCCACTTATCTTACGATCCTTTTAACCGACGCTGGATCGTTTTGTAACTATCTTCGGATCACGGTTAAATCAGCGACGCCGGGTGCGCTGGTCATTATAATTCATTAAAAGTTCGGCCTTGTATCGTCGCGGCGTAAAAACTTCAGCTTGATCGGCCGAACCATCTGACGATATTCGCACTATATTTTAAATTATTTATTATGTAGTTGCAACAGTTTTTCCATGTTATACCTTATATTATAATCCCATTGAATTGTTATTTAGGGTATTTTATCTAACGAACAACTACCGGTTGTATTTCTGATCAGAGATAACACAATAGTTTGATGATTATCAGAGAACAATCCATTATTTTTCCAACTATCCCCCTAATCGGGCGCCAAAGTAAATCTTCATTTTCACCTTTGAAGCCGGCTCCATGGCGTCACTAAGCTAATTATTTTTCCATAACCCTTGTAAAACTCCCTTCAGGGATATATTATCTACTTACCTCTTATGGGGGCGAAACGGTTTCGACGGGGATAGTTGAACCCGCGGCTGCATGTCGAGGTCTCGTCTGCTCGTAAAACAGGCGGGAAAAACATAAAGGCAGACTCTTACGAGTACGCCCTGGCCGCGTAAAGGCCAGCGTCCACCGGTTCTTCGCCCGCGAGGGCCGAATGGGCGTCGTTTAGTGGGCTAGCCTTAAGTGGGGCCGAAGGCGCAGTTAGGCGAAACAATACCTTGGGCTGGTCTGGTGAAGTTCCCTGTCCGGGGGAGCTATCCGGATGAGAAATAAACCCGGAATAAGCATGTAGACGTCTCGGGGGAAGATTCTCGGACGCGGGTTCGACTCCCGCCGCCTCCACCAATTAACCAGTATATTTATTCAGTAATACCGGGGGTTTAGCTTGACAGGCTAAATCCTCGCTTTCGTCTTGGGGTACTTTTGGGGTACTTTTTTCAGATGATTCGTCAGGTACTTCTTGGACTTCGGCTGAAGCCAAATGAGGGCTGTATACATTCGCCATAAAAGCCGAACCATCATCCCTCTTGTAGTTCTTGACAAAAGAATAATACTTTTCGTGAATCATCTGAAGGGTTTGGTGACCCATCATCCGCTGTACCCATCCAGGTAATTCCCCGGCATCGAGCATGAGGGTAGCGAAGGTATGCCTGGTCTGATAAAGGGTTCGATATTTGATCTGAGCCGCCTTTAGGGCTGGCCGCCAGACATGTAAATTCACCGAGTGGGCATTCAAGGGGCGATCGAATTTATTGAGGAACACATAATTAGACTTCCCCATTGTGGCTTTTCTCTGATCTCGAAGCGCCTCGACCACGGGGGGGAGCATCTTTATATCTCGAACCGAACTTTTGGTCTTTGGTCGTCCTTCTTCGCCCATTACCAGTGTTTCCCGAACTTTGATCACCCCCAAAGTGAAATCGACATTGGCCCATTTGAGGGCGGCCATTTCGCCAAACCGCATACCGGTGAAAAAGGCGACGATGAAAAAATCCCTATACTCCTCGCGAACATGATCCAAGAATTGGCCAACTTCGTCCATGGATAAAGGATGAATATCGGCCTTTTCCACCTTTAGGCTTCCCACCAAGTCCATTGGATTTTTGTCTATTATTCCACCCAAGACGGCAAACTTGAATAAGGAGCGGAGTGGCACAAGGACGTTATTGACCCTCTTTCCCGAACACTTCAGAGTACTGATAAACTTTTTGATGGCGATAAACCCTATTTCCTTAATTGGGACGTTGCCAAACTTAGGTAAGATGTAAAAGTTCATGGCGCTCCGATAGTCTTTGAGGGTGGTTGGCTTGATTTCTCTTTCCTTGACCGCGATCCAATCTTGAGCCAACTGCCCAAAGAGAGGCCTTGCCTCATCAGCAGGTGCCACCGGCTGAGGTTCTTGGATGCCACCATAGAGTTCTATCTCTTTCAAATATTGGTCCCTCAACCTTCTGGCCTCGGTTAGGGAAGTGGATAGGGCTTTTCTGATCATTTCCTTATTGATTTTCTTCTGTAAATACCAGACGTCGCCTCGTCTGAATAGATTGTGGTTTTTGTCTCTCGCCATGGGTTAAATCCTCCATTCCTGTTGTGGTCTGGACGACATACCTGGCGTTTCCCTTTTTCTTTCAGCAGGTTTTATCTTTTCTATGGCTTTCGACGTCTTCGTAGATTGTCTCTCAAATTCTTCTACTGCCTCCTTGGGATAAATGACCCTGGTGGAACCAGGGGCTTGAAGATAAGGCAAGAGACCTCTCTCTCGCCAATTCTTGATCGTTCCGGGTTTTACTCTGAAACGGTCGGCGACCTCCTGTTGGGTCAAGTATAGCTGATCTAAATCATAATTTCTCTCTTTCATAGTTAGGGTTAAACCTCCGAATTCTTAGTTCAACGCTGACAATCAGCGCCGCTCCCCGGAGAATTGGGGAGATTGTTCGGCTATCCAGGATGATTAGATCCTGGCAGCCTTTGTCATATGGGCAATTCCTGAGCATCACGATTTGCTAACTCAACATAAATCTACTTTTTAAAATATATTAATGTGTTATCTATATTTTTTAATCACGAAACCTAACCGGCATTACAAACCATAAATTTCTCATCTGCTTCACTCACTTGTACTACCTTAACCTCATCCGGCTTCGGTACCGCGCTGCCGGATTTCTTATCGCGTGATCGAGCCTTTTTACTTTTTCTCCCCTTCTTGATATCGACAGGCTCTTCCCACGTAACAGCCTGGACCCGACGGGTCGCTATTTCCACATACTCTTCATCCATTTCCATACCGATAAAATGTCGGCCAAGGGTTTTGGCGGCCATACACGTCGTCCCCGAGCCAGCGAACGGGTCCAAAACCACATCGCCTTGACGTGAACCCATAGTTATAAGGTAGGCCATCAATTTGACCGGCTTGACGGTTGGATGCGTGTTTTTTCTGCTGGTGGATCGGGTCTTGTGCGGAACTTTGCGCGCATCTTGGCCGGGATCTCGTCCAGTTATCATCTTGTCTTGAAATTCATCCAACCCCATTTCCTTCTCGGGTCTATTTGGTTTAGGCACGATTAAAAAAGGCAGACATTTCTCAGCCCAGGCATCCAGCGAGAAAAACCTCGAATATTTTTTAATCACGGGTAAATTCTCGTCGGCGTCGAGAACATCATCACTGACCAGCAAATTAGCTGGGAAGCGGCCTTTGGAGTTCGCGCTCCAATTTCCAGAGCCATTGCCACCTGGTATCGTTTCCTGGGTGCCAAAAGTTGCCGTTCTATGACCCGCCGCTGGGGTATCCTTGCTTTCATTAGGAATGCGGCACTTATCAAGCCAAGTAATCCCCTTGCCCGTAGCTAGCGCTTCATCCACGTAAGATTTTTTTGTACAAGGTTTCATTACCACAATAATTGGTTCCAAGGCTGGTTTCGGCTGAAATCCCGCGTAAGCCCCAGAGAGCTGATTGACCTCGTCAGTGGTGGATCCGGTGACACCTTTTGGTTCGCTGCCTTGCTTTTTTTCAATCTTCTTTTCGATATTATGGGCTTTAGTAAAACCAGTGGCATAGGTCCAATAAAGCGAAGTAAAACCCGTGTTAAATCCTGCCTCTTCAAGTTTGGCGTACATCCGATATAAAAGGTCTTGCCGTGAAGAGGCCATTATGAACGCAAACGCGCCGGGTTTTAGGACCCGATAACATTCTTGCCATATCTCAAAATCCGGGGTTGCCTTATCCCAATTCTTGCCCATGAACTTAAGTCCATACGGGGGATCGGTCACAAGAAGATCTACAGAGTTTTCGGGAAGTCCTTTTAAACGCTCCAGGCAGTCGGCATGAAGGATCGTATCAAGGCCCTGGATGTCGCCGGTAACGGATACATCACCTTCGCTGACGGTGCCGGATACCGCCTGAACCGGCTCTTTTACAGACAAGGAAGTATTCTTCGCGCAAAGTTTTCGTCCACCAGGGCTATTGGAGCCATCGTCGTCCGGGTCATCATCCGGGTCTTCATGCCAATCGACCAGCAAGTCATCATTATTAATATCGAGCACCGGCGAACATGAGGCGGTAACGGACTTAATTTCATGGACGTCGCGTCCCAGTTCAATGGCACTTCTGGTTAATTTCTCCATCATCGTGATCACACCATCAAACGGTGACCGGACGGTTGCCGGTACGGTCGCTGGCAAGGTTTCAGGTTGGTCCATATCAATGGATTGAGTTTCGCCAGCTATAACTTCAGTCCCTAACTTCTTCATAATAATGGATTTATATTTCTCCTCCTTTTCATAACCTATCCCGACTCGCCCCAGTTCGCACGCGACCTTGACCGTAGTCCCTGAACCAAGAAACGGATCAAGAACCTTATCGCCTTTGTAAGAGAACATCCGTATCGCCCGGCCGACCAGTTCCTCCGGAAACTGCGCGGGGTGATCTTTTTGGCTCTGAATCGCATTGATCTTCCAAACGCCGTTAACCCATTCCTTCCATTCATCCTTGGTTATCTTGGACTGGTATTCCAAATCGACCGGGACATTGCGTTCGCCATCTTTTCTGAAAATCCAGAGGTGTTCGGTGTTATTCAAAATTCTGTAAGAGGTGTGCCGAACTCGATCCGAGTAAGACACCTGCTGGTTATTGACCCAGTTGGAATTTTTTTCCCAGGTGATCTCGTCGGTTAACCTGATCCCGTGTTTCCGCAAAATTTCCAGATAATGAGGACCCATCTTAAATATTTCCGGTCGGCCACCGTTCCGGGTTCCGTAATTATGGATATCCCCGAAATTCAGAAAGATGATCCCTCCAGAAACTAAAACTCGTGAGCATTCCGAGAAAACCCCTTCTATCATCTTAATATGGTCGTCAAGGGAAACCCCCTCCTCATACTCTAGCCCCACTCCATACGCCGGGGAGGTCAGGATAAGATGGACACTCTGGTCTTGGAGTTCGGACATGTCCCGCGAATCCTTAAAGAAGACACCAGGGATTTCCCCCTTGAATATTGGAAGTTCCTTGACCTCCTCTTTCCGATTTCTCGCAGCGATTAGAGAATTGACCGTCTCCTTTACCTTGCGGGTCGAAGTGTTTTTTTTAGTCGCAATCTCCTCGGCTATCTTTAGTTGGACTTCAGGGTCGTCGAGACGCGCAAGTTCAAAACCACAGGTTTTATTTATCGCACCTGTAGAAATTAGCCCCTGGATGTCTTCCGGCAGTTTCAATAAATTGATGTAATTGTCTAAACTGGCGCGATGCGGCGCATACCCTAACCGGACCAAATCTTCGACGTTATAACCGAAGTGGTCCAGCATCGCTCGTAGGTGGTTGGCGATGTCAATGGGATTAAGGTTTTTCCGCTCAGTGTTTTTAATAAAGGAGAGGTGCGCTGCAGTCCTCTCATCGACCCCTTCGATCACGCAGTCGATTTCGATCCAACCAAGTTCTTTAACCGCACGCAATCTACGACGTCCATCGATGATGATGAACCGATCTCCCTCTTCACGGACGGTAATGGGGTCCAGTAAACGACCTTCACGTTGGATACTCTGCTTCAGTTCGTCTTTTTCATTAGAATCCTTCCGAGGGTGATACCCCTCTGCGATTTTTTCAATCGCAATCTTCGAGTAAATCATTGTCAATGACCTTTCCTATCCACCACCTAATGCGGTGAACAACGGGGACCCAGGAAAACTTAGGGGTCCCTCACCTGTTTGGACTGGGGTGTTTCACCCAGCCCCGTGCGGAAAGGACGAACTGATATAAAATTTTTCAAAGAACAAACGCTCAAAATACATTCACGCTTAATTACATTATAGAATACAAACCGGATTTTACTAGGTAGAAAATGCTTATAGTTGATATATTTTTATCACTAAATGTGATGACATTCTAATTTATATCAACAACAAAAAACTGAACCACAATTGAGTAAACTCATCTTCGAGAAGGCGTGCTAAACGCCTTAAAACCTACCACAATCAACGATCGTTGTGCAGCCTATGTCTTCCTATTCATCTTCATTATCATATCGAAAATACACGGTTTTAGTTGAAATACAAAAAGATTAAAGACATCACTTACTGACCTTTAACCAGTCTGGTAAATCAACTTGCCACCTCAATAATATTGAACATAGGGGGGGCTATAATCTTTCAGAAATAGCAGCCGATGCTATCAGTCACTAGGGACGCCATTACAAAATTTTCGCCAACTGAAACTTGTTGCCTACGATGACTGGCTGACAATGATAAGCACTGAACGGGATAGTAAAACCATGGAAGTAAAATTTGAATAGGAGAAAATAGCGTCCAAGCGTCCGAAGCGTCCAGTTGCCTAGGTTTATAGTGGTTTAAAACCTGATTACTGTGCGATTTTTATATACTTTTTAGATTTAAACGAAGTAATTAAATGAACTGGGCATAGAAAACACTTAGAGCATTTTGTTTATAAATACAGTGATTAGGCTGTAAAGTATCTATATTTTATTTTTCTAAGCATTCCAGGGTGCCAAGCACACACACTCACCACTTTGAACTTGTATAAAAATTTTTGGTTGATAATTTTGGTCACGACATCAGGTTAACCACTATGCCCAAGTAGATGGTTAATGACCGCTACAGCATCCTGATCACAGAAAGGGTGGAAGGGGGATACGATCACTAAGTACGATCATAGGTTCTTGATATCGATTTGGGGCTCAAATCCATTCATCACCTGCTGGTAGGCCTTCACCATAAGACCGAGCAGGAAGTCCTTTTCACATCTTGGAACAATATAACTATCGTGAACCGGTAAGCAGGGAATTCCTTTTTCGGTAGAGTTTTTCAAGATAATTTCAGTAATTCGACTATCAAGGTTTTGAAGATAAAGGCCTATGCCGGTGTTCATATATTTCCCGATACGTTGATGAACCGACTTAAATCGGGCCAATCTATTAAGAATATCGTGATCGGTCAGCCCCTCGAACACTCTTTCCTCTCTAAGTTTGCTGCGAATAGCTTGGACCGCTGTTGTTTCATTGTCCGCATTGATGGCGATAAGCAGCACTAATTTATATATTTTACGTTCCTCCGGGCTCTCGCAAACATCGATATATGGGTCGGCGTGATAGTCCATATCTTCCAAGTGATACAGCATCCGAATGTGTAGCGCCGAGTAATCGGCCTCAATTGTAGATAAACCGTTGATTTTAATGTGCGCCCTAAGTTCTTTCGGCAATTCCAGATGATAGCCGCCAAAGAAACGACCTCCCAACTTGAATGACCCTTTGTTGAAAACCCGATGCAGGTAAGGGTAAGCCCACCTGAAATCGAGGCCGGCCAGACCAAAATCAGAGAGAGGTAATTTATCCATGTTTTGTGAATAAAATTGTTTAAAATTAATATGATTATTCCTTATTGCCTTAGTCATGGTAGAAATATGGGATAGGTGGTGTAGGAATTCTATATTAGGAGTTCTTATACCCCTATCTGAGATATGGACTAAATAATTGGTTATATGTGGAGAAGTGCTATGATTTAACTTGATTATTTGATTTATTGACTTCTCTGATTTATCCGGCGCGGCGGTAAGTATCAGGTCCACGTCCTCGTTTAAAATCGCTTGTTCGCCCAGCGGCGCCCAGGATGTGCTTGTCTCCCAGAAGTGAATTTCGTTAAACTCCAGCACCCCCTTGGTGATATCCACCTCTAACTTTTCCAGGAATTGGAAGTTCACTTTAACCTCTGCCGGTGTGACTACTTCTAAGCGCTGCCCTCCAATGAACTCGTTGTATCGTTGAAGATTAAGCCGCATATCCCGAATATCTCCTTCATCTTGGTAGTCGATCAGGATCTTGCCGTCGTCTTTGAGTTGGATGATCTCCACCGGCCTGCTACGCGCGATCGTCATCGTGTTGGCTGGTTTAAATCCCAGGAAAAGATCGATCATCTTTGGAGTTGGCCAAAATCGCGTTTCCCGTCCTAAATTCTTTGAACGATCCAAAAAACCAGTCTTGTGGTGGATGTAGTCCAGTTCAGCCAAGGCATCCATGACCAGGAAAAGGCGGTGGTAGCTTATAAAGAGCCTTCCGTATCGGTGGTGGATCGAATATTTATTCTTGTTGCGGGAGTATTTGATCGGTAGTCCGGTGCGGTAAGAAACCCAGAGGTTGAGTATTACGAGTTTAAGGTTTTCCTTGGTCCGGACTTTTTCCCGTATCTTTCTTGTGGCGGTGATCTCTTCGAAAATATGATTAATGACCTGTTTACATGCCGGATATTCCGACAGAAGGTGGATATCCAGGTCCATCGCGTGCTCCAATTCGTTCATTTCTATCCATAAAACCTCCTTGCTGAATTACGCGCTCTTTGTCCTTAATCAGTCGGCGTGGCGCGAAACGCGTGACTGACCGAGTGGTTTGGGCGAGGAGAAAATCAAGTCTCCTCATCCCTATCCATTTGTAATGAAATTTTAGATCCCGTAGAGACTAGCCAAACAATTCGTCCATATTCATACTGTGCGTTTGTTTTTGTTTATCCGGTATTATCATTGTCTCCTCGGCTCTGCTATCTCGATCAAGGCGGAGCGCTTCGATCTCCGACAATCTGTAAACGTTAAAAGCCAGAAGCGGTATAGAACAGCGATTAAGCTTTGGTTCAAAAAGCTGGCACAACTCCTTCTCGCATAAGCCTCTGTTGAATGGACAATTAGTCGCTTTAGTTTTGATGACAGCCATTTTCTTTACCTCCTTTTTGATTTGATAAGTAGTCAGCCATTTTCCGCGCCGCTACCGGCAGAGTAAAACCCTCGTCCAGGAACTTTTTCATAGCCCGTAGTAGGACCAAATTCCTTTGGGAATACTGGCGATGAGCAACTTCTCCAAGTTCAATCCGATCTGGAGCTGGGATGTAGCCTTTTTTCTCCCAATACAAAAGCTGTCTGGGCTTCACATTACATAGCCGAGCCGCCTCGCTAATGCCGTAATAATTCACTGTAATTTCTCTATTCATATTTTTCCTCCTTATGGGTGCGCCCCCTAATAGGGGTTAAGATTGAAGAGGGACGATAAATTTATTTTTTATCCCTCCACTACAAGGCAGGTTAAATTATTATTGATGAATACCAACATATTGGGTCTGAGCATTAAAGGCAGATGGAAGCAAATTAAATCGGTGCTGGGGTGCACTCGACCGCGAGACCCTATACCATTTGTTTCAACCTTGGACGTGTAGCCGAGTGGTATTGTCTCAGGTCTCTATCAAAATTACCTTACAATCTGGATATGGAAACGGCGTGAAATCCGATGAACGGAGCGAGGAAGTTGATTATAACTTGCTGATCGGCATACGGGGTATAAGCGATTAAGCCCATTCCGTTGTGAAGATTAGTCCCTTCACTATTTTGATCCGATCCCATTGATTTAACACACAGATTGATAGAAAAATTGTGTGGACGGCACCGAAAATCTACACGTTTAGATTTGTTCGGACGCTGATCAAATTCAGATAATTAATAGTTGCTTCACCCTACGACCCTCGCCAACGGGATTTCTATTTGATCACAATAGGGAAACGGAGTTGTTTTTGCCTTGACCGGATCATCTGAATTTGAAAAATTCTCCATACGCCACTGGCGGTTAAGCATTGCTTGGTCAATAGCGTATGGCGAAGCCGTCTTGGATAAAATTTCGGCAGCCTGATTTTCCCCTATTATTTCATCTGTTATCGTGTGCTTTATATCTGGTTTTGTTCTTAGCGGAATTACGATCTGACCGTTCTTATTGAGTGATACAATTTCGATCACCTCTTTGAACATTTCTTTCGTGGCATTCTCTACCCGGCTGACGGCTATCTTGTGATACTCCTCGGACAACTCGATGCCGATGAAATTCCTGTCCAGTATCTTGGCTGCAATACAGGTGGTACCACTGCCCGCGAAGGGATCAAGGATGACATCTCCCGGACTGCTGAACAAAGTAATGAGATAAGCCATTAATTTTAGAGGCTTGATGGTCAGGTGGGTATTTTTTCTGCCGGTGGGGCGTATCTTATGCGGCACTTTGCGCACATCCTGGCCGGGGTCCCGTCCGGCTATAATTTTGTCTTCAAAATCCTCCAACCCCATTTCCTTCTCGGTTCTGCTTGGTTTCGGCGCGATCAAGAAAGTCGGCAGACATTTTTCAGCCCAGGCGTCCAGTGAGAAGAACCTGGAATACCTTTCATTCACGGGTAAATTCTTGTCCGCGTCGAGAACATCATCACTGACCAGCAAATTGGCCGGGAAGCGGCCTTTGGAGTTCACGTCCCAGCTTCCAGAACCATCTCCGCCTGGTATAGTTTCCAGGGTTCCAAAAGTTGCAGTTCTATGACCCGCCGCTGGTATATCGCCGCTTTCGAAGGGGATACGGCAGTTATCCAACCAAGTGATACCTTTGCCCGTAGCCAGCGCTTCATCTATATATGATCTCTTTGTAATAGGTTTCATTACTACAATAATTGGCTCCACGGCGGGTTTCGGTTGAAACCCTAAATATGCCCCGGAAAGCGGCTTTGCCTCGTCACTAGTGGAGGCAGCGACAATTTTTAGTTGCCGGCCTTGTTTGTTATCAATTTCTTTAACGGTACTATGGGCTTTGGGAAAACCAGTGGCATAGGTCCAATAAATGGGACTGAAATCCGTTTTGAACCCAGCCGCCACAAGATTGCTACACATCCGAGCATAGAGATCCTGCCTCGGGGATGACATAATACAAGCGAATGAGCCTGGTTTGAGGACCCGGAAACATTCCAGCCAAATATCCACGTCAGGCACTCCATCATCCCACTCCTTACCCATCATCCCAAGTCCGTAGGGCGAATCGGTTACAATCTGGTCGATTGAATGGTCCGGTATTTCTTTGAGACGATATAGGCAGTCGCCGAGAAGGATGGTATTCGTACCGAGGTCCTTTATATTCCGTGGCAATACTTCGTTTTGATTAACCACCGCATCGAACACTTCCGCATTGGCTGCTAAACCGCTATCTATTTGATCAGCCTCGCACGTGGAGATATCCATCCCGAGTTTCTTCATAATAACCGGTTTGAATTGCTCTTCCTTTTCATACCCTATTCCTACGCGTCCCAGCTCTTGCGCCACTTTCATCGTGGTCCCGGAGCCAAGGAACGGATCAAGAACCTTATCGCCTTTGTAAGAAAACATCCGTATCGCCCGGCTGATGAGTTCCTCCGGTAACTGCGCGGGATGGTCTTTCTGGCTTGAAACCGCGCTGATCCTCCAAATCCCCTTAACCCATTCCTTCCATTCTTCCCTGGTTATTTTGGACTTATATTCGAGATAAGCCGAAACTTCACGTTTCCCGTCTTTCCTAAAAACCCAGAGGTGTTCGGTGTTGCTCAAAATTCGGTAAGAGGTATGTTGGAGCCGGTCGGAGAAAGAAGGCTGAGGATTATTGACCAAACTACCAGCCTTCTCCCAGATGATTTCATCGGTTAATCTGATCCCGTGCTTCCTCAGCATCTCCTGATAGCGTGGTCCCATTTTGAATATTTCCGGTTGTTCATTATTCTGGGGTCCATAGTTATGGATATCGACAAAATTCAGGAAGATGGTCCCTCCCGGAGCTAGAACCCGACCGCATTCTGTAAAGACCTCGTCCATCATTTTAAAATGGTTTTCAAGGGATGCTCCTTTTTCATATTCAAAATCAGTTTGATGCGATGGAGAGGTGACTATCAGGTTAACACTCTGATCTGGAAGTTCGGACATGTCCCCTGAATCCTTGAAGAAAACCCCTGGCATGTCCTTTTGGGGTATTGGAATTTCCAGGTCTTCCTCTTTTTCATTTCTCGAAGCGTTTAGAGAATCTACCTTTTTTTTGACTTCGCGTGTCGATAGATTTTTTTTGGATACAATCTCTTGGGCTAACTTGCGCTGGACCTCCGGATCATCTATCCGCGTCAATTGATAACCGCAAGATTTATGGATCATCCCTTCTGAAATTTGTCCCTGGATGTCTTCCGGCAGTTTCAACAAATTTAGATGATTGTCTAAACTGGCGCGATGCGGCGCATACCCTAACCGGACCAAATCTTCGACGTTATAACCGAAGTGGTCCAGCATCGCTCGTAGGTGGTTGGCGATGTCAATGGGACTAAGGTTTTCTCGCTCCGTGTTCTTAACAAATGAGAGATGCGTGGCTGTCTTTTCATCGACCGTTTCGACGAGGCCGTCAATTTCAGTCCAGCCAAGTTCCTTGACCGTTTGTAATCTGCGGCGGCCATCTATGATGATGAACCTGTTTCCCTCCACTGGGCGGATTGTTATGGGGTCCAGTAAACGTCCTTCCCGCTCAATGCTGGCTTTGAGTTCGTCCTGTCCTGAAGAATTTTGTCGCGGATGATAGCCTTCAGAAATGCTCTCAACGGAAATCTTTCTGAACTCCATGATTGTTTCCTCCGCAAGGCATTATGCGTAAATCAGGCCAATATCAATAGTATGTCCGAAAGCATCGATAAATTCTACCAATTTCTTTTCTCATCCACTACTTGGCGTTTTGGCTCATCGCCACTGCTGATTGTTTTTTCAATCCGGCTGTCTCGTCCAAGCCCGTCTTTCCATTTTTTCCTATGAAATCTTTTTTATTGCCGAGCTTTTGTTGCGTTGGAATTTTTTCTTTGCTTTTCAATATTGTTCAGCATTTCCGCAAGTTGATCGTATCCCTTCAAGTAACGTTGGAGTTCCCTAGTTTTTTGATCAACCTGGGTCTGCATCCTTATAATTTTTTCTATGTCCAATTTGGAAAAATCGATTTTGTTCAAGAGGTCGTTAGCATCATCGGCGAAAAGAATTTGCGGCTTATCTATCAACTTAATCAGGTTGACGAGATCAGCTTTATGAACCGGTGGTTTTTGATCCTTAATATCGAGTTCCTTGAGCCTATCGCGGAGTTGGCTAATCGTATAGTCTTGCTCGACGATCTCGGTGATGAGTACCTTTTTCTGTTCCAGGTCACGCACCGGAAGCAATAGGACCTTTTGGCTCAATGATAGTTTTCCATACGTATGGAAATCTTCTAAGTCGTGGGTGTCGACGGCCAAATTGACGGCATTGTAAATCCAGGACTTCGAAGGTGCTCCATCATCACTCTTGTGAAGGAGTTTGATAAGTTGGTACAGAGGTTTAGCTTTGACTGCCTTCTTCTTCCGCGCCATGTCCATGTCGTTATTGTAAAATTTTTTTATGATGTAACGTCCGGCCTCCAACATCGCGCTTTCTAAATGGCAGGAAATTATAGCAGAAATGGTCCTGTAAGCCTCCTCCACGAGTGATGTATCGTTTTCTTCCACCGGTGAAACGACGACTGCCTTCTCGACCAGAGCCGGTAGAACTTGAAATTGCTTCTCCTCAGCCTCGATGAGGCGTAGCAAGGCTGCTCCTATGGCGTTGGCTGCTTTTTCAGCGTTTTCATTTTTGTCGCGGTAGCCACCATGTTTGATTTCGAGTTGGAAGGACTGAACATCTTCATCCTTGTATTCCTCAGTGCGGAACAATTGGTTCAAATTGTTCAATTCTCCGGCCTGATAGTTTGACAAAGGCCCAGCCTTTTTAGCTGTTATTGGAATTTCGGATTTTACCAGTAAATTTATAAATTTATCGATAAGTTCATCGTCTGCCGAGTAAATCGACTTTCCGTTCCTTTTGTCCTGGGGGCCGTAACCGATCAGGATCGCAGCATTCGGATCATTAGCTGCTTTTTTAATATTCTTATCCTTGATTCCATGGATATGTACAATGAGCGGATTGCCATAATTTGCTTTGATTTCTTTTTTGATTTTAAGGAGTGGAGTGAGAAACTCATTTTTCAAGTATATTTCAAGTTGGTCGATCCTTGCACAGTTAATGAGATATTTTCCAGGTTTAGCTTCACTTTGTTTTTCAATTCGCTTAAAGACCTCATTGATTATTGCGTAGAAACCGAATTTTTCCGAAAGCAACCTTGCCAATTTGCCAGTTTTTTCATCATCGGCTTCTCCGGGCTTAGTTCCTTCGAATCCATGTGGAGCGACCACGATTACTCTGTTTGAACCAGGAATAATTTCGATACTATTTTTGCTCACTGTGCTTTTATCGTCGACAACCGTCATTTGGTTGACCTTTCTCAAAAAAATGGTCCCGCCCTTAAACCATCCTCCTTACTTACCCTAGACAAAAAGGTAACGGATAAAAACTACCTTTGTCAAGCGCTGGTTAATCTCTGGTTAAATCGATATATGCCTTGATAAGCTTCTTCGGGGAGTTATCATTATCAGGGAGATGAATAAATTAGATGCCGGAGGCAGTTGGTAGATTCATAAAGTTGACTCATTTTAGGTTTTCTTTAAGTCGTCCCGCCACTCGGTTTTACGAATACGCGCAGGTGTTAACTGACAATATCCACGCCAGGCGGGCCAGGATGAGCCAAGACCAACGATCTGGTCGTTGCGTTAGCTTAGCCTCCAATTACGCCAGGTTGTATTTTAACTCAACGAAGCACCTCTTACATTCGCGGTGTTCAACACCAATTGTGAGTCCATCAAACTGGATTAGTTCAGTTCTATACCGGCAGGGTGAGGTTTGAGGATTTAGGCCCAGCCAGTGGTGGAGTTTAAGTTGTGGGGGAAATCAAAAAAATGCTCCGATTAATATAAAATCAAAACCCTCTCCTTTGTTGCCAATTTCACTATGCTCCCAACAGAGTTCTACAAAGAGGCTATCATGTAAAAAGCTGTAAATCATAAAGCAAGACATTTATTGACTCACAGCTAACTGATAGGTATAATTTGCATCACACTCGGAGGTTCTTTTGACTATGTCCAGAAAAAGCAATCCCCCATCGATCAACGCGACGGCTTTTGATTGCCCTTACTGCCATGCCTTTACAACACAAAATTGGTTTGACGTTCGTGCTTGGCGCATCGATAAGGGCACAAGAACTCCCTTTATTTATACTGAAACATTCTTTAAACAGAAAATCACAGAGATACATTCCGCAAAAGAAATTTCTACTGAAACCAAACAAAAAATTTCCGTTAGTCATAAAAGGTGGCTTGACGGAGAGGTATTCTTAAATGAAATCGAAAACCACATAGTTAACCTTGATGTAATAAACCTCTTCCTGAGCCAATGCTACAATTGTGATAAGGTTGCTGTCTGGGTTCACGACAGGCTAATCTACCCGTCGGAGTCGCACGGCGCTATTCCAAATGCCGATCTGCCAGAGGAAATTTTACGCGATTATGAAGAAGCAAGAACTATTCTCAACCTTTCTCCGCGTGGGGCAGCAGCTCTTCTCCGGCTATGTATCCAGAAGCTTTGTCGCCATCTGGGTGAAAACGGTAAAAACATAGATCATGATATAGCGGCGCTAGTAGCGAAGGGTCTCAACCCATTAGTTCAGAAGTCCCTTGATGTAGTTCGTGTTATTGGTAATGAGGCAGTCCATCCTGGAGTAATGGATATCTCAGATGATCGAGATACAGCAGCCAGATTGTTTGACTTGGTGAATATTATCGCCGACCAAATGATCACGCATCCGAAGGTTGTCAACACGATGTACGAGAAGCTTCCTGAAAGTAAAAGAGCAGCCATCGACGAACGAGACGGAAATGATATCCGCTAATAAAAGGCACATATTTGCCGACGCTCAATGCTCGGGATGCGCGCCGATACTGACTAACCGGACCCATGCCAAGATGACCAGAATGTATCAGAAGCAACGATCTGTTGCTTGCCCCATTTGAGTATTAGTTGACCTAGTGCGCCAGGTTTGTTTTTGGCGCCACTGGGCACTGCGCCAGCCAAGTTATCCAAGAAATTCTCGAAACGCTTCGAGAAATGGATGGACGTCAGAAAAGACTGGGAAGCAGCGTCTGTCCTTATTTTTCGATGATAGATTGCTTTAATTACTGGTAATGCCAGACAGGCAGGCAGGTTGGTATCCTCTAAGATATATATGGGATAGGGAGCCCGAGAGACGCACACACTTGAAAAAATGTTTTATCCTCGGTCCAATCGTTTTTGAATTTGCAATTGCTTAGTGTATACGGTTAACGGCACGTTTCAGCTGTTGATCTGGAGCACAGCGGAATTGCCAGCCCGGTGCAGCACCTTCTTACATTTTCCCTTTGTATTCCCTGAAACCATCAAGCAATTGTCGGAATGAGGTGGGTTTGTATTTCTCAAAGCTCTCTTCATCCACGTAGACGAAGTCATACTCCACGTCCGTCTGCACCTGGTTGATATCTTCGCACCATTGTCTCAGCCGTTCCATTTTAGGCGGCACGTACAGGTCTTCCTGACCTTTGGTTTCGACTATAATAATACGCTTGTCGGACAGCTTGACCAGAAAATCCGGGTAGTAGTTGGAGATGTCGCCGCCCGCGTTCACATAGTCCAATTTGAAATGCACCGCCAGATAATTTTTAGCATAGGAGACCACGTCATTACAGTCTTCCAGGAAGCGGGCGAAGAGCAATTCAAAATGGCTATCTCCGATGATACGGTTGAAGACACTCTTTTTCGGGATGAGGTAGCCTTGATCCTTAGCCACAAAGGGACGCATTTGTCGTAGTTTAATGGTGTCGCGGATTTCAGCGTTGCCTTTGTTTCGCACGGTGAGCGCGTTGATCGCCTTTTTGAAGGTCTCAATCAAAGTCTTGGTGGTGACCGGTTCGGACAGATTGCGCAAAGTGTTAGGGTCCTCCAGTTCCACTGGTCGGTCAAACAACTGCTCTTGAACAAAGGCTTTGACTTTACCATATAGCACGTCGTAGCCGCTGACCAGGCGCAAGTCCTTCATGATAGTCTGAGTAAAATAGCTGATCACGCTGCGGTAATCAGCAATACCCGCCGTATCGAGAATGGTGGTATGTGTCACTTCACCGGTGGTGATGTCTTTAAAGACAATTTCCCGCTGTTCTTCTTCGCTGAAATGCAAATACAGCACGCGCTGATGCTCCAGCGCGGCGATGTCCAGATCGTTCAGATTCTTATATTCCCGGTATACACGGGGCGTCAGCACCGGTATTTCAATATCCAGCGCATCGATGTTCTTTTTGGCGTTTTCGTTGTCAACTTCCACAACTAACGGGGCCTTAGCCTGCGTACCTTCCCCCATCGGTTTGCGATCCAGCACCACGCCTTCGGCTTGGATCGATTCCACGAAGTCCATGAAGGCATTGGTTCCTACCACGCTAACATATTCCTCCACACCGCCAATATACATTTTACGCAAGCCCCTACCCAGCGTTTGTTCAGGCAAAATGTTGCTCCTGGCGGAATAGGCACGCAGACCTACGATGGTGGTGACGTTGCGCACGTCCCAGCCCTCTTTGAGCACCATCACGGAAATGATCGCCTTATAAGGGCTGTCCAGACTGTCAATCGCGTTGGCTTGCCGACGTAGCAAATCCAATTCCTCTTTGCCTTTGCCTGAGGTCGATTCGGAAATTTCGCCGTTATTCTTAGTGTGAATGACCAGTACCGCCCCTTTTAGATCGGGGTAGTTGCCTTCCAAATAAGCTGCCACGTCGTCGCAATTGCGGGTGTCGTCGGTCATCACGAACAGAATTGCTTTCTTTCCCAACTTTTCGTGTTCGTTGTACGCTTTACGCCACTCGATCACGCCCAAGTGAAGGTAATCAGCGTATTTCTCAGTGTACTTGGAGCTCTGGCGTTCAACTAATTTGGCGCGGCTGGCGGTGTCTGGCAGGACGGGATGTTTAACTACGTTTTGCGAGATGGCTTCCACCAAGGGGTAATCGGCGATGGTCTGCACAAAAATCGCGCCATTATTGTGTTTTGGGGTAGCGGTCACGTCCACTTGCAGGGAAAGGACGGCGCCGTTCTGTTTCAGCCGGTTATGGATGTCCTCGATGGATTTGAACCAGGCCATGCGCGGGTCATGAATATGATGTGCTTCATCGTTTAGCACCATCAATTCGTCGATGTCGCGGACGATCATGCCCAGATCCACTTTGGAGTCGGTGGTCGCGCCGCTGGGTCGCTTGCCCAGAAAATAATCCATCATGTCTTCATCATCGAACGAAGCGGGAATGTCGTCGCCGGCATAGACGCGGTGGATGTTGGTCAGGAAGATGTTGCCGGTGGAATGAGTGATGCGCACCTCGTCTTGCCGATGCAAGGTCAATTGAAAATCGTCACGCCAGTTGTGCCCATTCACGCCGTTATCAGGGATGATCGGGTCTTCAAAGAAAATGCGCAACCCTTGAAAATCTTTGTAGATGCGATCCAATACGATGATGTTAGGGGCAATCACCAGAAAGTTGCGCGCAAGCCCCGATTCCGGCTCATACAGTTTGTGATAAAAACTCCAGGCGAGCACCAAGCTCAGCACTTTGGTTTTGCCCGCGCCGGTTGCCATCTTCACCACAAAGCGCCGCCAGGTTTCATCAAACATACCAGTGGATACGGCACCGGAACTATCAAAGCGCATCAGGTCGTACTTATCCTGCACGCCCACCACATCATACAAATAAATGATCGTCTCCAGCGCCTCTCGTTGCGCGAAGTAATATTGGAACTCCGCCATTATGCTATCGGTCTGGGGCAGCAAGTGTGAGGTGTTGAACCACCAATTGAGCAAGCTTCGGCTGGTGTCGGTCGCGCCTGTGTATCCCCCGTCCCGGAACTCCTTCACCTTACGACGCAGTTGAGGCACCAGAGGTGGCATTAGCTTGTCCATGCTTGTTTCACGCAGGGCTTCATCAGCAGGGAACCAACGAATAGCCGGGTCGAGAATAGCGTAAGGCGATTCAGGAAAATTGGGATGGAGTGCCATTATTTTTTCCCTCCCACGGTAACTTCGACAATGGTCATGGTGTCGTTGCCGAAGATGTCCACCACCTTGACAGCCAGTTTACGCCGTCCTGGCGTGCCTTCGTGAAAGACACTGGTCAGTTCCAGATTACGCTCTTTTTTTGTGCGGAAGGATTGCCACTCATTTTCAAAGATGTAATCCCCCGTCCATAGCTCTTCCCACTCGCCGCTCTCTTCGTTCTTTACACGGATGATCTCGCGCTTGTTTTCGAAGTCAAAATCCACCGCCCAATAATCAATCCAGTCCGTCCATTGCCTGGTGAGCACCTCCCGCTTGACGATGCCGTTCTTGTCCTTGCTCACCTTGACGATCTGCCCCTTCTCCACCACAATCTTGCTGGATTTGTCCTTGAGCGTCGCCTCCGCATTGGCTATTGAGTCCTGCGAATAGAACACTGAAAAGTCCGTTAGCTCCACCGCCACACTGATCTCCTTGACGATCGGTTTTACTTCGATGAAGGAGACATCATGAAAGACCACCTGGTTCTTTTCCACCGCCCGCTTGTCAAACACTTCGGCGGGAATGTACTTGGGAGCGATGTCAATACCCTTGGCGCGAGCTTCGTCCAGTACGTTGGGGAATAGCCCCATCTCGAACTCAAAGCCTAAAATGTCAACACGGGTGATGTGCTTTTTCCGGCATTCCAGGATGACCTCTTCCACGAACAGGCGCGTTACCGGCAGGTTGACCGGACCAACCGCCACCAACCGTCCGGTCTTTTTGCCGTGAAAAGTGGCAAAGCCCTCGGTCTTTTCGGCGCGGTAAGCACGCAGAAGCAAATCAAGGAAAGCGGCTTCCTTTTCCGCCAATTGCTTTTGCTGTTCCACTTCGCGCAGGTTGGGGTTGACGCCGATGTAGTGCTGGCGCTCATACTTGCCCAAGTTTAGTATCTCAAAAGCGCGGTAGTCCTTGCCTTCACCTTTAAGTCGTCGTTGCACGCCGATCAGGCGTTTGCGGGTGGTGTGGATGGCAAATTTGCCCAAGTCGGTGGCGATCCATTTGCGCCCGAGTTTCTCCGCCACCGCCGCCATAGTGCCGGAGCCGCAGAAGAAGTCAGCGATCAGATCTCCTCCGTTGGAGGAGGCCTTGATGATGCGTTCGAGCAGGGCTTCGGGTTTTTGGGTAGGATAATCAAGACGTTCATTAGATTGTGAGGCTACCTGGCCGATATCGTCCCAAAAGTCCGATACGGGCTTACCCTTTAATTCATCCAAATATCGCTTGCGTTGAATGCGACCATCTTCAGATTTCGGAAAATACAGTCGTCCTTCTGCATCCCATTGCTTCATTTTCTCCAGAGAAATAGCCCAACCGTTTTTGGGTGGCTTGTAGCCTTTGTACTCGTATCTAAGTGTTGGTCTCGGTGCTGGATTAGCTAGGTCAGCGATTCGATAAACACGGCCGTCAGGGTCCTTGTGTCGATAAAACTTGGCTACATACTCAGGATCACTTTCTGTGTACTGCATATTGAAATGCGAGATATCACTTTTTCCAAAGAACAGCAGCGAGTCTACATCATGCCCAAAACGATCCGTTGTGGAGCCAATCTGGCTGCTACTCCCGGTCTTCCGCTTCCATGCGATTTCATTTTTGAACCGATTCGCCCCAAACACTTCGTCCATGATGAGCCGCATAGAACTATTCACCCGCCAATCGCAGTGCACATAAATACTTCCATTCTCGACGAGCAAATCGCGCATCAACACCAGCCGCTCGTAAATCATTGCGATGAAGGAGTCCGCGCCTTTGCCCCAGGTGTCGCGGTAGGCGATCTCTTCCAGAATGTTGGGTTTCTTCGTGAAGGTGTCGCCACCAATTTCGATGTCCATCGAGAAATCCGCGCCCACGTCAAAGGGCGGATCAATGTAAATCAGCTTGAGACCACCCTGTTTTTCGATCTCCTCGCGCAGCGGTCCGTTCTTCAGGGATGAAAGGATGAGCTTGTTGTCGCCCCAGATAAGTTTGTTGGTCCAGCCTTTGAGCTGTCGTCCTCGGGCATCCAGCGAGATGCCCGCCCACTTTAAAAGTGGGTCATCTTCGCGCTTGGTGTCCTCCGGCTTCTCAGCGCGTGGCTCGTCTATCTGTTCGATCACTTGAAAAGGTAGAACGATATTGCACACCTCGCTGTTCTTACCGTTCCAGACCAGCTCAACCTCGCGTTTGTCCTCGAACAGCAGAAAGCGATATTTGTCTGGCAGGGGTTTATCAGCCTCGATATAGCGAATGATTTCTTGCAGTTCCTGTTCGGTCAGTCGTGGCATAAACAATCCTTATCATCTTTTCGCGCACAATCCAGAATTTCATTCTCAGGATATAACCAACGGAGATAAGTTGCTTCGAATGGGATGATCGGCTTGAGCGCCTTGTTGGGCTTTCTGGGGCATCTTTATCATCATCATCTTGCGAGCTGAGTTCTCAATTCGCCCAGTTTATTCCTGTAAAACCGCACGGCGAAATACACGGATTGATCCGCAGAAGGAGGTAGCAATGCTCCATCGTGCATGGAAGGTGCCTGGATGGTTTCAGTATCGAGTCCCCTACCAATAGTGAAGCTGTCGAGGCTAAGCGAATCGAGTAAATATAGTAGCTGCACTCCCGCCGCTTCCTGAGCTTTTGTGGATGGGTGAGGGTTGATTTTGAACTTTTCAATGAGGTCTTGCTCAGTTGCGACCTCATAGACAAAACATACCAGCTTTGATATCGCCGCTCTATCACCAATAGCCGCCGGGTCTGCAATTTTAGTGGCCTTTATAGAATCCAGTATTCGAAACTCAATGTGCTTCATGCTGGGACGCCACTTAACCAAAGCGTCATGAATTTCCGAGTTTCGTGCCTTCCAAAGATATCGCAGGAGGGGGTCGCTCTCTCGAAACTGATTCAGTTGGACCCGCCACGGATTTTGATTCAGCTTCTTGGCGCAGTCAGCGAGGGCTTGATGGATTGAGTCGAAGAACTGGAGTAAGCAGACGAAGACTCGCTCAACATCTCCAACCGCTCCTACCCGCCCGTAAGCCCGCATCTCCTCTATCGACTGATCACACCAGCCAAGCAGCTTTTCGGCCTTGACGGCAAATTTCGTTGCGCGTTCTTTGTCCATAGGACGTTTCCTCTGTTTTTTCTATATCATTCTTTGCTCAATACCCTGACTAATGCTTTTCCATATTTGTTTAACGTATAGATGGTCATATTGGCACCTTTCCGTCCACGAAGACCTAATATGTCCGTCTCTATTGTGCGTTCAAGAAGACCGACAGAAGCAAGTGACTCTGCTGAATCAATATCTATACCTTTCCCCGTCTCCGATTTGGGGAGAAGCAAAAGATCAAAGATATAGGAACGATCAACCATTGCGCTTAGCTTAAGCGATGTCTCATAGTCAATCTCGCCTAGGATGGCAGAGCAGACTATTTTCCCCACGATCGCGGGCTTAGTCATATCGTCAAGACGTTCTAATAGTAATAAGATCGCCTCGCCAGTACGCTGCTTATTGCCCTTTGAAGATAGCCTATCTACAAATTCAGTCCGCTTTTCAAGGGGAGTTGAAGATACTTCACGAAGGAAAGTGAGTAGCTTTCGCGCAAATAGACGATCTCTGATGCTCGATCCCACTTTGACGACTTTGACGAGTGTGCCGAAAACCGGGATTTGTTTCAGCTCCTCGCTTTCAAGCATGTTATCCAAAGTCAACTCTGCCGCCGTTTCCAGAATACCTCTTAAGTTATCCTTAGCCACAGAATCCAATATGGATATTTCTAAACCGCCGCCCGTAGTCGAATTTGTCGTTTGCCTTTGCATCATTTCGCCTCTGTATAACGCATTTATAGTTGTATATCAATTACATAACTATTGCCTACCTCTGTAATGCTTACTTTTCGAAGCCCTTTATTCCGTAGCCATTTCTTATCGAACAAGTCAGGCACCGAAGCCACTAAAACATCTAGGTCGACAGCATATCCATATGAAGATATGCTTACCCAAGACTGACTTGAAAGGGTTCCAGTAAAGTTAATAATGAGTCTTTGATCGTCTGGTCCATCCTCTGAAAGACCTGAAGAAAATTGAGGCCGCCATTGAACGTATCCGGATTCCATCAAGGTACTAATATAAACTGCAGGCATTATGTCTCCCTTATCCGTATAATATGTTTATCATATGCCTCATACTGCGAGCCTTAACAAGTGTTTTTACTGTTTCCGTATATCTCTAAGAGGGCAAAAGGTTCACAGCCTGCTGAGGCATACCGCGCGACGCTCAGTGTCGACTGACATTCCTTAGTCTTCTAATGATCAGGACACTACCACTTTTTTACACTATTGTAAAAAACTTGACAAGCTCTATCCGATGGTCAAAAAGGTTACTCTCCCGATAGCATACGAAATAGAATGAAAAGGAAATCTATTTATACAGATAATGTTATTCGATGTTCTGAAATAAATATATTACGCTCGCTACTTTTATTAAGTCAGTCTTAGGTGAATATTATTTCAGCTTCAACATTCGCCATTTACAACGTCATCTCAGCGAAAATTTTCAAGTTTATTAAAAGGTCTTAGGAGCAACTCTCTAAAATTATAGAAGTTGCTGAAGTTGGCGATGGGTTTCGAATCCACGATCTGCCAATAAAAAAAATTGCTTTCGAAATCTTTGGTGTGATTGATGGAGGTCCCGTCAACTTGAAAAAGAAGTCTGTATGGTTGGGGCGCTCTTCCCAAACACCCCAACCAACCAGCGACCTAACCTTACTTTTTGACCATTGATAAGATTAGTCCACCTACCTTTTCAAGATGGTAGCATTCCTCGGTAGAAAGTCCGTAAGCCTGCGCCGCTCTGGTATAAGCGTTGATGACGTGGAACATAGTAAATCCAGGTTCCCTCTCATACCCTATTTTCACCGCCTCGCCTGCTTCCTTGCCTATCTGGAATTGCCGGTTGAACAATTCGATACTGGACAAGGGGGCGCTTACCGGCGATGCCAAGGACAACCTAAACTTACCTTGATTATTTTCGATCTCGAAAACTACTTGTCGCATTATATCCGGGAACTCGTCCAACCCCTTCCTCGATATGTGCCGGAACTTGGAACTCACAGCAGTCTGGGCAATCAGCCCGTTGGAGCAGACCAGCCGGTAGAAATACGCCTCGATGCTAAACGCCAGAATACCCACTTCCGAGTTGGCAATGCTGATCCCTGGTGTAATCCGGTCTCCATTCAATCCAAAAGTTCTTGTATAGTCCGGAATTTTGACGACAAGCATACCCTGGTCCAAGGCGTATTGGACCTCCGCCTCGGGAGCAATCCCGTATCCCATCATCTTGGACAGGATTTCCAGGTGATCCAAAGCCGTGTACCGGTCGGTAAAGACCGCTCGTAGACTATTCCCATCGAACCGGCAGAACAGGTTGTCCCTTTGCTTGGTTTCTTCCCGGAGCCAGTGATTGAGATTTTGAGCTTGTAGATCTTCCGGGCAGCGGATCAAGTAGGAGTAAGGGACCCGTAAGCGATTAGCCATAAGCCTCTGGGCGCTGGGTAGGACTTCCATCTTTTTGCCCGAGACCCACATCCGTTTCAGGCTGTCAAACTCCATGTCCACTACCGGGATGGTCTCATCGTAATGGTTAGCGGAAATCTCCCGGACTAAATCGATAACGTTCTCAAAACGATCTGTTCCTCTCATGACTTTTCTCCTTCTTTTTGTTGGATGTTCAGCTCGGTAAGAGCTTTTTGCTTACACTCCGGGCAGATGGAGTGCGTAGTTGCGGGATTTAGTTGTTCGGGTGCGTCGTCCTTCTTGATCCCAAGCGGCTTACCGCACCAGGCGCGAATCACCAAGTAGGTCATCAAAACCTCCTCAAAACGCAAAAAGCCCCCCAGCCGGGTGTTCCAGCCGAAGGGCTCGTTGAATAATAGTGGCGCTATTTATGGGGCGTCGTTTTCGTCGAGGTTTAATTCTGAGTTGCGGTGTATACGGATTTACTTTCCTTCAAGTCGTTCCTCGACAAATCAGCTGGCTCCTCCAAGGGTAAGGAAGTATCTTGTGCCTGCCCGTTTTCTTCCGGCTCCACGGGGTCAAGCCGGAAGTCGTAATCGTGCCAATCGTCCTTATACATTGATCTTCTCCTTTCAGTTGAGATAACAGGTTTTCTTGAATTGGCAATCACCGCACTGCCAGCCGGTATTGCGGTAGAAAATCCGTTGATCGATAGCCCTTAAGACCTCGTTGATGAGCTGGACTAAATGACGATGGTCGGCTTCATTTCGAACCACGAAGTATTTCTCGAACGCGGGTTGTTTCAGTTTCAAGAGAACGTCGTAGCGGATGACGCAACTTTCCGGCGAGGGCGCCAGACGCATCCGGGTCATTGCGTATGAGTAGACCGTAGCCTGTAAATCGTAATCCAGGCGCAAACTGGTAAAGCGTTGCCCTGAAGTTTTGAGTTCGCCAACGATGTAGGTCTCCCCGTCGCTTTCGATCAGGTCAAGAAAACCGGCGAGTTTGACCGGCAGTTTTTCGCCTGGTTGGGACAGGTCCGGCACGCTCACGATAAAAGGAAACTCGACAGCCATGATTTGTTGGGGAGAAACCTCGGCATGAAAAAGTCGAAGCAGTTCCGCGCCTTGTTTTCGAAGCGCTTCGAATGAATTCCCGTTCTTGAAGGACCACTCCACGCCGGAGCTCTCCATCTCATGTCTAAGGACTTCTTCGAACACTGAGACTACTTGTTCGAGCGCCAAGACCTCACCAGTTTCTTTCAATTTGAGATAGTAAGCTTCCGCCGCCTTGTGGATCGCGCTGCCTAACACCAAAGCCGCCGGCTTGGTTTCCATTGGAGTGCCCCAGACATACTGATGAGCGTATTTCGCCGGGCAAATCAGATAAGCGTTCAATTGCGAATAACTGAGGTGTAATTGTCCCGCCAATTCCTCTCGGTTTACGGGCTTTAAATTTTCCAAGGACATAATCTCCTCCTTTTAAGGAAAAAGGGGAGCAAGACCGGCGCTTACTCCCCCGTAGTTTTACTTTCAGCGGTTATTAAGCCTGCGGT
>JADFXS010000591.1 GCA_015233515.1 Deltaproteobacteria bacterium
TCATCCCGGACTGCCGAATTGACGGCTGCCGGTGTAACGGTTAGGTGGAGAGTTTGGGGTTGGGGGTGGGTTAAGGATTAAAGGATTGGGTTTGGGATATGAGCGCCAGCGAATTTCAGGACGAACAACAAAAATCGTGTTAAATCATTATCAGAATCCATTTTGCCCCGAGTCTTGAAGCAATAATATTTTTATTAGTTAATCCATGTATTTATGTTTAATGGAAGTCTTTCCATGGATATTGAGATCAAAATACACAAACGGGCGGCTCTCGCCAATCAGGAGAATACTTAGTCGGCGCTAGATATTTTTTTAATTTTTACGCGAGATCGAGGGAAAAGATACAACCACCGGAAATGCCGGCATATTTAAAAAATATAAGCTGCCGACACCAAGAGCCGAGGAAAAATTGGCGTTCCTATCTAACCGATATGGCGCATTTTTTTTGAGCGGCAAGCCTTAGACCGGCTCAGGCGGTGATGGGCATTTAACCTAGATGATTATCAGGTTAAACCTTATGGCCAGCTTGGTAAGGTCGGAGACGTTTTTGGCATGCAGTTTATCCATCAGATTATATTTGTGGGTCTCGACCGTCTTGGGTCTGATGCCCAGATTGGCCGCGATTTTTTTAATAGGCCAGCCATCGGCCAACAGAAGGAAAATTTCGTATTCGCGTTTGCTGAGTTTGGAAAGGGGAGTTTCGGCGTCCTGGGCCGGCCGCTTCACCTTCAGATAGTCGGCCAGTTTATCCGACATCTCCTTGGGGTAATAGGAACTGCCGTCCTTGATCACGCTCAGGGCCGTTATCAGTTCCTTGATCGGAGAACCCTTGAGGACGTATCCGGAGATTCCGGCCTTAACCAACTCGATGAGGTACTCCTGGTCGGAGTGCATGGAATAGATGATCACCTTTACTTGGGGAGCTTCCCGCCTGATGGCGATAGTGGCCTCGATCCCATTCATGTCCGGCATGGAGATGTCCATGATTACCACGTCCGGTTTCAGGTCCAGCACTTGCTGGACCGCCAAGCGGCCGGAGTCGGCGTGTCCCACAATCTGGAATTCGGGCATTTCCTTCAGATAACCCATGAGGCCCATCGCCACCACTGGATGGTCGTCCACCAATAGAATCCTGGTTTGGGGCTTATCGGGCGCTGGATCGGTGATATTGGCCATCAGGTCCGGATTAAGATGCTTCATTGTCCACCACCATGGGAATTTCAGCTTGGAGATGGGTTCCTCTGCCGGGGCTGGAGTCCAGATGCAGCCGCCCTCTAAATTTCCCAGCCCTTTCTTTCATGAGGATAAGGCCAAGCGAACCCTGGCGCTCGGGTGATTGTTTGAATTTTTTCGGGTCAAAACCTTGGCCGTCGTCCTCTACAGTGAGAAAGATAGTTCCCTCTCGGGTAAAGAGATTGACATGGACTTGACCGGCCCGGGCATGCTTCAGGATGTTGTTCAAGGCTTCCTGGGCGATGCGGTACAAAGCCAGTTCCTTGTCGCGCTCGAAGCGGGCAGGGACGTCCTTTGAAAAAAAATTGATTTTCAGGCCCGAGGATTTCTCAATCATCTGAAAAAGAGAGGAGAGGGAAGGAATGAGTCCCAGGTCATCCAGTAAAGAAGACCTAAATCCGCGGGCCGTTTCGCTCACCGTCTTGATTAGGAAGGTCGCTTTTATAAAAATATCTTGCAGTTGGGGCGACAATGAACATTGAAGGTTCTGGGCATGCAGCATGGCCTTTTCCACATCCGTTTTGAGGGTGGTGGCTATTTGCCCCACGTGATCGTGGAGTTCCCTGGCCATCTCCCGCCGGTCTTTCTCTATGAGATCCATCAGTTTTTCGGACAAGACCCTTCGTTGCCGGCTTTCTTTGGCCAGCTGTTTGTTGAGCAGGGTCATATGCTTCTGTGATTTCACACGTTCCGTGATGTCTTCGGCGGTGAGAAGAAGGCCTATGACTTGGCCGTTTTCGTCCTTAAGAGGAATCTTGCTGGTGTCCAGCCAGATTTTTTGGCCATCCGGTTTCAAGACCTGTTCGGAAATGTGATACTCCGGGTGACCCGTCTCTATGATTCGGCGGTCTCCATCCATTAATAAGTTCTTCTCTCGGCCCTGGCCATAAAGATCAAGGTTATTCCGACCGATCAACGCCTCGGGCGAAGGCAGGCCCATGAGTTCGGCAAAGTTCTTGTTGCAACCCAAATACACGGAAGAACAGTCCTTCCAAGCAATTAATTGAGGCACGCTGTCGATGATCAGGCGCAGCATGGCGTGGGCGGACCGGATGTCTCTTTCCATGGCCAACTTAAAAAGCAATTCAGCCGCCAG
>JADFXS010000592.1:0-1100 GCA_015233515.1 Deltaproteobacteria bacterium
GAGCCCTTGGGCAGGCTGAACTGGATCATCAATCCTCTATCGTGAGGCGCGATGGCGATCTTGTTGCCTTTGGGAACCGGTTGGCGGGAAAAGGCCATGGCGTAATGAAAAAGCTCGGTGACCCCTTCCACGCGCTGAATGCCGCCTTGCATGAATAAGGCATCATAAGCCGAATCCGAGCCCGCCAGGGAACCGGTGTGGGAGGCCGCGGCCTTGGCCCCTTCGACGGACCGGCCGGACTTGAGGGCCAGCATGGGTTTTCGAGCTCCCCAGGTTATTTCCCTGGCGATTTCGATAAACTCGCGTCCATTGCTGATGTCTTCCAAATACATCAAAATGACCTGGGTTTCCGGGTCATCTTTCAAATAATTAAGCAGATCGCTTTCCGATATATCGGCTTTGTTGCCGAAGCTGATGAACTTGGAAAAACCGATATTCCGGCCGGCCGCGTAATCCAAACTGGCCGTGCATAGGGCTCCTGATTGGGAAATAAAGGCAATGTTACCCGACATCGGCATTTTGGAGGCAAAACTGGCGTTGAGTCGAACCGCGGAACTGGTATTGATAATTCCTAGACAGTTCGGACCGATCATGCGGATGCCGTGTTGTTTGGCTTGTTCTTTCAGCCGATTTTCCAGCTCCACGCCGTGGCCGCCGACCTCCTTGAATCCGGCGGTGATGACGATGACGCCCTTGACTCCTTTTTTCGCCGCTTGTTCCACCACGTCGCCGACCATTTCCGACGGAACGATAATCACGGCGACGTCCACTTCATCCGGGATGTCCAGGAGGGTGGGGTAGGATTTGACACTTCGGATCGACCGGGCCTTGGGGTTGACCGGGTACAAGACCCCGGTGTATCCGGCGTCCAGAATATTGCGGAAAACCGCCAGGCCGACACTACCGGTTCGGTTGGAAGCTCCCACCACGGCGATGCTTTTCGGAGCCATAATGGCTGAAATGTCTTTATACATGTTTGATAAACTCCGTTTTTAAAGAGGTAATTGCCAAACCGTCCTTTTGGCCCAACTCTTTGTCGGGTTGAAGCTCCCCGCAGCAAGCTACGGCGAATGCGCTCGCCTGCATGTTCAAATTTTAAG
>JADFXS010000592.1:1110-2329 GCA_015233515.1 Deltaproteobacteria bacterium
AAATACGTTAGTATTCCTGCGGCTTCAAAATTTCGCCCTCCTCGATCCGAGCCAGAACCCCTGGTTTGGCCATTACCTCTAATGTTTGGATTTCCCGATTGCGAGTATAACCGGCCGTTCATTTACTTCAAGGAAGATCACCGTATTTTCAATATCTTTTTTTCTTCCTCCACGGCCAGGAGAGCATCATCGATACGCTTCTTGACATCCGACGGCGCCTGATCGGCGGATTCCTTGGCTTTGTTCAGATGATAAACCGCCTTTTGGAATTGTCCTTCGACTTTAAAATACAAACCCGTATGAAGATGGGCCCTGGCCATATCGCCTTTACGTCCGTATAGTATGCCTAATTGTTGTAAGGCTTGGGCGTATCCCGGATCTTGGACCACGGTCCGCTCGTAATAGAGTTGGGCCTGGTCCAATGCCCCGGATTCCTCATAAATCCGGCCCAGGGTGAAGAGAATCGCCGTGGAGTTGGGCCTCATGACCAAAGCCCGGCTCAGGGCCTCTATGGCCGCCGGGTACTCTTTCCTCAAATACAGGGCATAACCATAATCGGTCAGATATCCGGCATTCGCCGGATCGGCTTTGAGAGCCAACTTGAATTCCCGGATGGCGGTGTCATAACTCTGTTCCCGCTGATAGACCAGAGCCAGGCCATAATGGGGGGAGCCGTTCTCCGCTCCTTTTTTCAAAGCGGTATTAAAGTAATTCTTGGCTCTGGATGTATCGTTGACCGTGGCCATGACCCGGTCACGAACCGCGCTAAACGCCTTTTCATCGCCCCGGCCGAAGACATTGCCATAGGCCGGGTGGGCCTTTATGCCCGCCTCCACCATGCCGATGCGCTCCGTCAGTCCGGGGTGAGTGGTCAAATAGGTAGGAACGTTTTTCGGAGAAGTATAATTCCCTTTAAGCATACTATTGAAAGAGCCGGCCATGAACTGGGGATCGTATCCGGCTTTGGTCAGGTAGCCCAAGCCGACAATATCAGCTTCTTGTTCATCTTCCCGGGAATAGGCCAATTGGGCTTGAATTCCGCCCCCCACCGCCCCCATCATCAAGGCTGCTCCCGGAGCGCCGCCTAAGAGTATTCCGGCCAGGACCCCGCCTAGGGTGGCAATGGATACGGCCCGGTTGCGTTCAAGACCCTTGGACGTGTGTCGTTGAGTGACATGGCCGATTTCGTGAGCAATGATCGCGGCTAGTTGTCCTTCGT
>JADFXS010000593.1 GCA_015233515.1 Deltaproteobacteria bacterium
ATGGAAAACGTCCAAGATTACGCCATGATGCCCCTCGGAATTCTGGTCGATGGCGAAGAAGCCGAAGTGATGGTCATTGGAAAAGATAATGAACATCGCTCCCCGTATCCCGCATGCCGCCTTGAAAGAGAGACATTGGTCAAAATTGAAGACATGGGTATCCGGGTGGGGAAAAAGATAAAAATACTCAATAACGCCAGACGCGAACCTCTTCTGGTCAAGGTGGACGAGTCCAGGATCGCCCTGGCCCGCGGCATGGCCATGAAAATACTGGTCAGAAGGAGAAACAATGAATCTAACCAAGCTTGAATGTGGTCAAAAAGGAAGAATCACCAAGATAGGCACAATCGGTCCCTTGAAGAGAAGATTAATGGACATGGGGATACTGGTGGGTGAAGTCCTCAGAATGGATAAAGTCGCGCCTCTTGGGGATCCCATTGAAATAACAGTGAAAAATTACAGTCTATCCCTCCGGAAAAAAGAGGCCGAGGAAATACTGGTGGAGGCTTTGTAATGAACAATTTGTCGGGAGAAAAACCGCAAAATAGTCATCCTGTCTCAGGCTCGGGAAAGAAGACCATCACGGTGGCCGTGGCCGGCAATCCGAATACCGGAAAATCAACCCTGGTAAACGGTTTGGCCGGAACGCGGCTACAGGTGGGGAATTGGCCGGGAGTTACGGTTGAAAAGAAATCCGCGGTATTTGAATATTCGGACAGGAAAATAGAACTGATAGATTTGCCGGGGACCTACAGCCTCAGTCCATACACCCAGGAGGAGATCATTGCCGGAGATTACCTGGTCCATGAAAAGCCGGATGTGATCATCGACGTGATGGACGCCACGAATCTCGAAAGAAATTTATATTTGACGGTTCAGTTGTCTGAGCTTCAGATACCCATGGTGGTCGCTCTCAATATATACGATGAAGCTGTGGAAAAAGGTTACACGATTGATATAAATGAAATGGAAAAAACCCTTGGCGCGCCGGTAATCGCCACGGTGGCGACTAAAAAAACCGGACTTGAGGATTTGTTGAAATCGGTAATCCTGACCGCGGAAAATCCTCAGCCGCTCGACCGGAAACCGCTATATTACAGCCAAGATATCGAATCCGCCGCCGCACTGATCAAAACCCGGCTCGACCAGATCTCCCTATCGGAAAACTATCCGCCAAGATGGCTGGCCTTGAAGATTTTAGAGGGAGACCGCAATTACACCAGCGAAATAAAATCGGAAGATCATCAGCAGTTGATTAGCAAAACCATCAACCATCTGCAAACAGCATACGACTCGGATATGGAATCGATTATGGCCGAGGCCCGGTATGCGCTGGCGGCCGATATTACCCGGGACGTCTTGAGGAAAACCAAACCGGCCAAAACTGAATTGACGGATAAAATCGATAAGGTCGTCCTAAGTCGATATTGGGGGATTCCTATTTTTCTGGCGGCGATGTGGCTACTCTTTAAACTGACGTTCGATGTGTCCAAACCGTTTGCCGACTGGGTCAATTCCCTTATGGCCGGGCCGTTTAAAGTCTGGGCCGGCGCCTTTATGGGCCTGATTGGAGCTCCGGATTTGACGACGGCCCTCGTGACCGATGGAATTATCGCCGGCGTAGGAGCGGTCCTGGGTTTTGTCCCGGTCATATTCGCCATGATGTTTTTCATCACTTTCCTGGAAGGCAGCGGGTACATGGCTAGGGCGGCCTTCGTTATGGACCGGGTCATGCAATCCATGGGCCTTCACGGGAAATCATTTATTCCGTTGCTGCTCGGATTCGGCTGCAATGTGCCCGGGATTTATGCCACCAGAACTTTGGAAAATCCCCAAGATAAAATTCTCACGGTTTTATTGCTGCCGCTGATGTCATGCGGGGCGAGACTGCCGGTATATGTGATTTTTATCGGCGCATTTTTTCCGACCTATGCCGGAACCGTTCTTTGGACCTTGTATGTTCTGGGGATAGTCCTGGCGATTTTCATGGGCATTATTTTCAAGCGAACCTTGTTTAGAGGCGAAGCGCCCATGTTCGTCATGGAACTCCCGCCCTATAGGATGCCGTCCTTTAAAAGCCTCATGGGGCAGACTTGGGAAAAAGGAAAGCATTTCATTATTAAAGCCGGGACATATATCCTGGCTGTTTCGGTCCTTGTCTGGTTTCTTCTCAACCTGCCTTGGGGGGTGGAAAACAAAAAGGATTCATATTTGGGCCGGATAGGGCAAGTGGCGGCCCCTGTTTTGGAGCCAATCGGTTTCGGAAGATGGGAAGCCTCGTCTTCATTGATTTCCGGAGTTATTGCCAAGGAGACCATCATCGGGACC
>JADFXS010000594.1:0-426 GCA_015233515.1 Deltaproteobacteria bacterium
TCCGGAGGAACTGACCAGGGAAAAGGAAGTGGTCATCGAGGAGATCAGGCGCGGCGAAGATTCTCCGGAAGGCCGGCTTTCCAAAGCTTTGTTTCATCTGGCTTTCCAGGTCCATCCTTATGGCCGGCCGATCATCGGCTTTGTGGACAATGTCAGAAACGTCAGTCGGGAAACCGTAGTGGCTTTCCACCAGCGCTGGTACCAACCGGCCAATATGGTCCTGGTGGTTTCCGGCGACTTCAGCCCGGCTGATTTCAAACCGGCCATAGAAAAATTTTTTGGTCCGGCCATAGGAAAGAAGGTCCCGGAGATCACCCGGCCCCAGGAACCCGCTCAGACCAAATCCGCCGCCGAGGTCCTGCGCGCGGATGTCAAAACCGCCAGACTGAGTCTGGCTTTCCACATTCCCGAGTTCAGCAGCGATAA
>JADFXS010000594.1:456-2315 GCA_015233515.1 Deltaproteobacteria bacterium
TTATTAATTATGCGTCTTTATCAACAAGTCCGCCGGAAATTGGAACTGGTCAATGAAATTTCCGCCGGCACTTATACTCCTCTTGACCCGGGCTTGTTTGTGGTTTCAGCTCAGTTGACTCCCGAGAAAACCGAGGCGGCCGTTAAAGCCATTCTGGCTGAATTGTGGTCTCTGGCCGAATCAGGAGTGGGGAGCGAAGAACTCCAGAGAGCCAAGTTGAACGCCAAGGCGGAATATCTGCAATCACGAGCCACCATGAGCGGGGAAGCCCAGAATGCGGCCCACTATGAAGCTTTGGATGGAGATTATCGAAAAAAAGACCACTATTTAACCGAAGTGGACCAGGTAACGGTGGAAAATCTGACGGAAATCGCCGCCCGTTACCTGCGACCGGAGAATTTGACCATAACCGTCATGCTCCCCAAGGAGGCGGAATCCAAGCTTGACCAAACCGCCATATTGACTTTAGCGGCCGCTGCCGCGCCTAAACCGAAGGTTGGCGCCTCCTCGGTCCAGCCTGCGACTTTCCATAAATACCAACTTAAAAACGGCGTCCGCTTGCTGATTAAAGCCGATCACTCCCTGCCTCTGGTTTCAGTGCGGGCCGCGTTTTTAGGCGGGTCCTTATATGAAACCGACCGTGATTCCGGCCTGACCAACTTTTTGACCAAGGTTTGGGACAAAGGTACCACTAGGTTGTCCGCCGAAGCTCTGGCCAGGGAAACCGAAGACATCGGCGCCGGGTTGAACGCCTTTTCCGGCTTCAACTCCTTTGGCTTGGAAGGAGAATTTCTAGGGCAATATCTGGACCGTAGTCTGGACCTTCTGGCGGATCTTTTGCTCCATCCGGCTTTTGATCCGGCGGAGGTGGAAAAAGTTCGGCCAAATATCAAGGCCGCTATTTTGCGTCAACGCGATGAGCTGTCGGCGCGAACCTTCAAGCTTTTCCGGCAGACGTTGTACGGCAGCCACCCATACAGCCGGGATATCCTTGGAACCGAAGCCACGGTCAATCGTTTTACGGCTCAGGACCTGAAAAGTTACTACCAACGCTTTGTCCGTCCGGACAACGCCGTGTTGGCCGTGGTGGGAGATGTGGACCCGGACCGAATCAAGTCCCGGTTGGAAGAATTGCTTTCCGGTTGGAACGGTAATTCCGGTCACAAGCCGGTCATCGGCCCGCCATCGACCTGGAAAGGTGTGAAATCAGCCCTGGACCCCGTGGATCGGGCGCAAACGCATTTAGTTTTGGGTTACCTGGCCGCGGACATGCTTAGTCCGGACCGTTATGCCTTGGATTTACTTCATTCCGTTCTCTCCGGTCAGAGCGGCCGCATGTTTGTCAAACTCCGCGACGAACAGAGTTTGGCCTATGCCTTGACCTCATTTTATCGCCCGGGCTTGGGGACCGGCTTTTTCGGCCTGTATATCGCTTTTGAACCGGCCAAGCTGGAAAAGGTGCAGGCCGGCCTGAAGGACCTGTTGGCGGAACTCTACACCAACCCGATTACCGCGGAAGAGCTGAATGGCGCCAAGCAGTATATCATGGGCAACTACGAGGTCGGTCAGCAAACCAACGGCGCTCAAGCCGGTGAAGCCGCATTCAATGAGTTATACGGTCTGGGGTATGACTATCCTGCCAAGTACCTGTCCGCGATCAGCGCGGTAACTCCCGAAGATGTCATGAGGGTGGCCAAGCGGTACCTGAATCCCGACCAGGCGGCCCAAGTCATCGTTGGCAAGGTGCAGGGATCGGGATCATAAGTTAGGTTTCTCTTTCCCTATTTTGGCGTTTTGGAAACCCTAATTCACCACTTGCGGGCACCGAGGCGCGTAACTCCTGGCTGCAACGCTCGTTT
>JADFXS010000595.1:0-363 GCA_015233515.1 Deltaproteobacteria bacterium
CCATTTGCTGCGGGTCCAAATCCAGGAGCGGGATATGAGACGCAAACACAGCGAAATAGCCGACACAATGGAAATAGAACGAATTCTCTGTTCAGCCACGATCGGACGATTGGCCACAAATGGTTCTGACGGCTATCCATATATCACGCCCGTGAATTTCTTATCTTACCAAGGGAATGTTTACTTTCATTCCGCACCGGCGGGAGAAAAGTTAGATAACCTAACCAGAGATCCGCGGGTTTGCTTTGAGGTTGATATTCCTTTGGCCTATCTCGACACGGGGCTTGATCCGGATCGACGAGTCAGCCGGCTACATCAACTTTATCATTGCATTATCATTCGGGGAGAAGCACACGTCGTTCC
>JADFXS010000595.1:483-2315 GCA_015233515.1 Deltaproteobacteria bacterium
AGCCAAAAGTGATCTCGTCCAAAACAAGACTCCAGAAGAGAGATTGGCTATAGGGCAGTACCTGAAGATTCGAAAACGACCTGGAGATGTGGAAACGATCAAAGCGTTGGGATTTGATCCGGACAACATCTAATCGCCCCCGGACGCTTCACAACTTGATCTATAGTGTCTGGGAATTACGATAAAGATGTATACGCTATAGGGGTCGGGTATCTTGGGCCTGGCAACAACTTCAAGCTACCCGATCCTTTTTTGGACCATGGCCGAACTTGCAGAAAAGCTGCTTCACAAACCGAGGCAAGCGTGTCCACGCAGGCCGGCGCTCGCAGAAAGCTGAGAACCTCCTGGTCAAGAAAAATAACTTACTTTTATGACCGTTCGAGGTATAACCCCATTACCGTCCGGCGGGTTTGATGAAAGACGGCAAGAAGACTTCGGCTTCGGCCAGGGCTTCCGGGAAGACGATCTTGCGCCGGCCGTCGGGCATCCATTGAAAAAGACAAACCACGGCCTCTTGCTGGGGGTCGCGACCAAAAATGATCTGGCCTCCCTGCTGGAATCTCAGCCGGCCCATAGTCCCCTGGCGGTCGGTCTTCTTGATGGCGGCCACCACTGCGGCCGGGTCCAGGGATCCGGCTTTTTCCATGGCCTCGACCAATAGGTAAACCGATTCATAGGCCGGGGCCGGGCCATGTCCCGCTTCGATTTCCCGGCCGTATTTCCGACGAAAATTCTCATAAAATTTCGTGGCCGGAGGATAACACCGGGAGGGCAGGTCGCCCAGTTCATAAACCAGCAGCATGGCGCCGTCAATCTGATGTTTATAGGTCGCCCAGGCTTGGGATCCAATTATGGGCGAGATATACCCGACAAGGAGGGCGGGAATTCCAAGTTGACGCCATTGCAATGCCAGGGTTCCGCTTGTAGGTGTATCGAAAATACTCAAGATCACTTGAGCCCCCGCGGCTCCGGCCTTCTCCAGGCCGATGGAAAAATCGGAAGTGCCGGAAGGATAGTTTTCCTGCCCTAAAATCTCCCAGCCGGCCCTGGTGAAATAGAGTTTCATAAGTTGTGACGAAGTGGTCCGAGACCAGGCCACGTCCTGGTTCATGATAAAGACCTTGTTGAAACCGAATTTGGTGCGCAGAAATTTCATGTAATCGATAAAAAAGTCGGCCAGGTATTTGGTATTAAGCCCCACCCGAAAAATATTGCCGTAATGGGGGTTGGCCAGGATCTTGGCTTCAATGGCCGGAGTCATGGCGATTGTGCCCAGGAAAGGAACCCGGCGGTCCGCGATTACGTCCATCCCGGCCAGGATCACTTCCGACCTGAAAGGCCCCACCAAAATGGCGTCCGGCTTGTTTTGGTCCAGAAATTTCTCCAGGCGCGCCAGGATGACGGGAATTTCCTCGTTAGGATCGGCGTCTTTAAGATCAACCGCGCTGACGCGGAGAGGCAGCCTTTTGGTCCCGATTTTGACCCCACCCGCCAGGTTGATCTCTGCAACTGCCAGGTTGACCGCGTCCAGGCTCTCCCGCCCTTCTATATAATTTAAAGACGTTGGGACGCCTAAAATTATGGCTTGGCCGGCAGACCCGGCCGCGGGCGAAGCGACCAGGAAGGCTAAGATGACAGCCGCAGCCAGGACCAGGTCAAGTCTGCTCGTCGGCATGGTCACTACTCGATAAAGGCCAGTGGAATCGTTCAATTTTTTGGTAGAGCGCCTTCCGGGAAATGCCCAACAGTTTGGCGGCCCGGCTTTTGTTGCCTCCGCATTTCTGTACAGTCTTGCGGACCAGATCTGATTCCATGTCTTGCAGCCTCACTCC
>JADFXS010000055.1 GCA_015233515.1 Deltaproteobacteria bacterium
GAAACTATATGTTCTTGCTCAACAACCACGTCTTATGTCATGCAACCTGGTTGTCGCCACTTGTTCTAGCCCTGGCCGGCGACTCGAACCTCGGTGCGGTAACTTCCAACCTGCTTTTACCATCCTCCCCTCCCTTCTTTCCACATGACCTCCGGAGACCCGACCTAAAGGACCTTTACTTCGTGGATCTCTCCATACTCGGAGTCGGCCGTTATCGGACCGTCAGAGCAGCTTCCACCCACCCACGCATAGTCTCCGGTTGCGCATTATTGACTCGCCGTGACATCATAAATCATGTCGGCGGCTTATTTGACGAAACTCTTCAGATGTATGTCGAAGATACAGACTTTTCGCTTCGTTTGGTAAACATGGGATACAAGCTGTTGGCGGTAAGGGATTCGCTGCTGTATCATCTGCATGGTACGGATACTGAACTCTCGAAAAAACGAGTGCTCACCGCGGTTCGAGCCATAAGAAACAGAGTGCTGGTTTATTTTAAAAATATGAGCTCCATTGAATTTTTCCTGTTCTTCCCCCTGCTCTTTTTCGGCGGACCGATGAAACTATTGGAACTCCCTTTCTCTCGATTAAAAAAAGTATTCGGTTTTGTCGCTTTCTCGTTTCTTTCTTTTATCGCCATGTTTTTCGCCCTCTTCGCGATAGGTGAATATTTGGAGAAACGCCGCATAATATTGGAACAACGGCGTGGCGATAGCTTTCACATTTTAAGACATCTTTTCAAAAATCAGGAGGCGAGATGACACAACCGATCATCCTTCTGACGCCGCCATTGGCGCTCATGGACCGGATGGGCGCCTTTAGCGAAGGCGGCGCGGTCATGCCCGGTCTGGGGATACTCTATATCGCCTCCTATCTTAGACGTTCCGGGCATGATGTGCGTATCATCGACGCGGAAGGCCTGAATCTGGATATCGCGGCAACCGTTGACACCGTATGTAATTTGAATCCCATCGTGTTGGGGATCAGTTCGACCACGCTCGGGATCACCGCTTCCGCTGAAGTTGCCGCGGCGGTCAAGGAACGGCGTCCGGATATACTGGTCTATGTCGGTGGTCCCCATGTTACAGCTCTTCCCCAAGAAACCATGCAGTCTTTTCCGCAGTTCGACGGATGTGTCCTGGGCGACGGAGAAACAAGTTTTGGACGGATGATGGATAATCTAGCGGCTGGACGGCCGTTAGAAGAAGGTGTCGATGGTTTAATTTTCCGGAAAGAAGAGGAGATCAGGCATCTCGCTAAAAAAAATCATTTGGCCGATCTTGACACATTGCCTTTACCGGCTTGGGATATTTTGCCTGGATTCCCGCGCATTTATCGGCCGACCTTTCATTCTTACCGCCGCTTGCCCGTGGCCAATATCGTTACGGCCAGAGGCTGCCCCGGGGTCTGCTCTTTTTGTGATCGCTCCGTATTCGGCCAAACCCCTTATTTCCATTCCATAGATTACGTGGTGGACATGATTGAAAGGCTGGTCAAGGATTTCGGCATAAGGGAAATATCGATCAAGGACGATATGTTTGTCATGTCTCCCGAGCGGGTATCGGCGTTTTGTGAGGAAATCATATCTCGAAAGATCGATGTCACCTGGTCGTGCAATGCCAGAGTCAACTACGTATCGGAGGCAATGCTTAAAGTCATGCGCCGCGCGGGATGCTGGATGGTGTCCTACGGCATCGAGAGCGGTTCCGCCCAAATGCTCAAAAAAATGATGAAGGGAATTTCCCTGGAGCAGATTAAAAAAGCTTTGACCTGGACCCGTAAAAACGGGATCGTCAGCAAAGGTTTTTATATGATCGGCATCCCTGGAGAAACTTTGGATACCCTGAACGCCTCTTTGGAATCCCTTGGAACTCTTCCTTTAGACGAGATAAGCGTTAACTTCTACACACCGTTTCCTGGTTCAAAACTGTATGGTGAAGTTTTAAATGAAGGGTTTATCCCAGATTTTCAGGCCATGAATATGCAAAACGTCGTCTATGTCCCCAAAGATCTTACGGTGTCCCAGCTTCGGAATTATCAAAGAAAAATGATTCGTTCCTTTTATTTACGGCCTAAAAAAATGGCACTTTATGCTGGACGCGCCGTCACCGATTTTGGTGAGTTAAAAAGAGTCTGGCGAATGGGCAAAATGTTTTTCTCGGCCATGAAAAGCATGTACATCAACCGAAAAGAGCACCCATGAAAGTTCATCTAATTTTTGCCCCGACCACCTACCAGCTCAACCCCGGAGATCTTGGCAAAGGCATAGACCCGCCGTTGGGTATTCTTTACATTGCCGCCTATCTGCGCCAATACGGCTCCAGTGGAATTACGATAAAGGCATCGGATGGCATGCTCCTGGGTTATGAAAAGACCTTGGAAGCAATACTGGCTGAAGGCGCCGATATCGTCGGCCTGTCCACGGTAACCCCAAATGCGCTTGGTGCATATCGGTTGGCAAAAGAAATCCGCGTTAGGATGCCAAATACCCGAATTATATTCGGCGGCCCACACTCTACCGCTCTGCCCGAGGAAATATTCAGCCGCTCTACCGCCGATGCGGTGGTCATAGGAGAAGGCGAACAAACTTTTTTGGAGTTAGTCGAATATTACCGTGGGGGGAACGACGCCGAAAAGCTCGAAAACATACGAGGGATCGCGTACATACGTGACGGATCGCTCTTTCATACCCCGGCGCGGCCCTTCATTTCAGACCTGGATACGATTCCTTTTCCTGATCGACATCTATTGGACATGAAGCAATATTCAGGCTATCCGCTGTCCAAGGCTCGCCCAAGCACCACGATTCTGATATCCAGAGGCTGCCCGTTCAAATGTACGTTCTGTTCCAATAACGTCTGGCGGTGCGGTTCTCCTTTGTACCGCTATCGAAGCCCGGAAAACGTCGTTTCTGAACTAAAAATGCTTAAAAATGATGGATATAAAGAATTTTTCGACAATTCGGACGAATTCAATACCGGTCTGACCCGCAGCAAACAACTCCTTCGAGCCATTATCGACGCCGATCTGAAGATTTTTCTAAAATGCCAGGTCCGGGCGTCTCCAATCGATGACGAACTTGCTGAACTTATGCGCCGGGCTGGCGTATGGTATCTTCACCTGGGCATTGAATCCGGAAACCCGGAGACCCTGTCCGGCATCCGCAAAAAAATATCGCTTCAAGAAGTTGAACGTTGTTGCCGCCTATTGAAAAATCAAGGCATCAAAATTTGGGGCCTATTCATGTATTTCAATATTTGGGAAGAAAATGGGATATTGCGCATTGAAGACATGCCCAGCTCCTTCCGAACCTTTGAATATGCCAAGCACCTCCTCAAACTCGGCCTGATCGATTTTTTCGGCGGCAGCATCACTACGCCTTATCCCGGGTCGGCCCTCTGGGATATAGTCGAGCGGCATGGTCTGATCAAGCCGGAATGTATAGGTAATTGGGATATGTGGTTTTATAAGCGTGAGTTGAGGCTCATTTCCGTTTTTCCTGGTGTTCCTGAAGCCGACATCTTCAAACTGCATCAGAAAACGGTCAAATATACGGCCTGGTCCTTGCTCAAAGCCAGGGTTGTGGATGTTCATAATATCCCGTTCACCTTGCGTAGAACATTTTATTTTCTCAAGAGGGCCTTTTGGCATATCTTCAGACAAATCTTACGTTAACATCTTTTTCTTGCAACTATCTCGAAAAATATGATATTTTTCATTGTCTAGTTCGGATTTCGGATCATGATCTTTGACCCCGGCGCTGATTTATCATTTGTCTCTTGAAGGCTCCTCGCCGGCTATCCCTTGGAGTAGAAAACCATATTGGTTTGTAAAGTATCAAAATTTTTCACCACCCCCAAAGATAAGCCGCTAACCAGGGAGTTAAGATATCCTCAGGATCAATGCCGGTCTCATTTCCAATCTATTTCTGACGAAGGGGAACATACATGAAAATAATCATACTCGGCGCTGATGGCTATCTTGGATGGCCGACATGCATGGATTTCGCGACAAGAGGCTATGAAGTTGTAGGGGCGGATAACTACCTTCGGCGAACTGTAGCCTTACAAACCTGCTCTGAACCGCTTTTCCTCACTCCTGATCTTCACGAGCGCGCCAGGATATTCAAGGAGCTTTCAGGCCGCAACATTTCTGTAGAGATCGGAGATTGTTGCGATTTCCGTTTTATTGAACATCTTTTTAAAACGTATGATCCCGATTGCGTTGTTCATTACGCCGAACAACCGTCAGCCCCCTATTCCATGATCGGGTACGACCAAGCTAAATTGACCCTCAACAACAATCTAATGGCGACCTTCAACCTCATTTGGGGCGTCAAGCAATATAAACCCAATTGCCATATCGTCAAATTAGGAACCATGGGTGAATACGGAACGCCTAATATCGACATTGAAGAAGGATACATCGACATTGAACACAAAGGGCGCCGTCAAAAATTTCTTTACCCCAGACAAGCCGGCAGCCTTTATCACACCACCAAAATATTGGATACCGACCTGCTGTGGTTCTATGTGCGCACCCATGATCTTCGTGTGACCGACCTCATGCAAGGTCCGGTATATGGCGTTTCCACCAATGAGACCGACCTGAACGACCAACTTCTTCCGAACTTCCACTATGATGACATTTTTGGTACCGTCCTCAATAGATTCCTCGTACAAGCCGCTGTCGGATTGCCTTTGACCGTTTATGGCGCGGGCGGACAAACCAGAGGTTATCTGAACATTAGAGACACATTGCAATGTGTGCGTCTGGCCGCGGATAACCCGGCCGATCCCGGGCAATTGAGGATACTTAATCAATTTACCGAAGTCTTCTCTGTCAACGATCTTGCTGAACTAGTCCGTCAGTCCGGCGAGACCCTAGGGCTCCACGTCCAGGTGCAACACATTGACAATCCCCGTAAAGAACTGGAAAATCACTATTATAATCCGGTTCACGTCGGTCTCTATGAACTGGGTCTCGAACCTGTCCATCTCACTCGAGACTTACTGGCCGTAATGCTTAAAAAAGTGCTTAATTACCGCGATCGCATAGATATCAAAAAGATCCTGCCCCGAGTGAGCTGGTCGCCCGGCTTCACTACGTCCAAAGACGGCATCCGATGAAACGCTGGCTCATTACTGGTGGTTGCGGCTTCATAGGTATAGCCCTTATCCGGCGTTTACTTCACGAATCAGGCTACTTAATACGCATTGTAGACAACCTTAGTGTCGGATCAAGAGAAAACCTCAAGGAAGTCACAAAGTTCACCGAACCATCCCAAGCGGGACCAGACAATTGGAGTGGCGTTCAACTTTTTCCTGGCGATATCCTTGACGAAAAACTTGCCCTGCAAACGGTGCAAGGCGCGGACGCCGTTGTCCACTTGGCGGCCAACACGGGTGTTCCCGTTTCGGTCGAATTTCCCCGTGAAGATATGCAAACCAACATCGTTGGTACCTTCAACTATCTGGAGGCCGCTCGCGCTGCGTCTTGCACCAAATTTATCTTCGCTTCGAGCGGGGCCACTGTCGGCGAGTGCGTGCCGCCTGTCAATGAAGAACTGCCGTCACGACCGGTCTCCCCATACGGTGCAAGCAAGCTTGGCGGGGAGGGATATTGCTCCGCCTACTATCACTCTTACGGACTTCAGACAGTCGCCCTTCGCTTCGGCAATGTCTACGGCCCCGGCTCAAGCCATAAATCCAGCGTGGTGGCCGCATTTCTTCGACGCGCTCGAGAAAAGCTGCCCCTTATCATTTATGGCGATGGCGCCCAAACCCGCGACTTTATCTATATCCATGATATCATTTCCGCTATATTGGCCGCCGCCCATGCTCCTGATATCGGTGGACAAATATTTCAGATCGCCACTAATCGCGAACACACGGTTCTGGAATTGACCAATATGCTTGTGGAGATACTCGACCGGGACGGATTTGGTCCAATTGGAGTGATACATGAGAAAACCAGGCCTGGTGAAGTGACTCGAAATTTCTCGGACACTTCGAAAGCCGCCCACATCCTTGGGTGGCGGCCTCAATACGAATTGCGTTCTGGATTGGAAAATACCGTTGCGTGGTTCAAGACCTGGTGCCTCGCCATGGATTCTAAAACTTCATCTAACGGAAAAGATACTTGATTTCCAACATCAGACTCATAGGCGTCGCACTCGGCCTCGTCGGATTCATCATAGTTTTTATTCATTTCCGCGGAGCGAGATGGCGTAGAAACAGTTTCGTCCTATTGACCATGTGCAGTATCGCTATCCTCGCCGTATCGATCGACCCCGATTTAGTCAATGTCGCCCAGGATATCTTTCTTTTCAAGGATATCAGTTACGGAAGAATTCTGGCTCTATTGATGTTGACCTCCATGTTTCTATCCATTTTTACGCTATACCTGTATGACAAAATTGAAAAACTGAAAAGAAACAACGATCTCATGTTTCATTCCTTGTCCTTGTTCGATTCCGAGATGAGGGCTGATATTAAAAAACTTTTACGTCCGATAACTATATTGATTCCGGCTTATAATGAAGCCGAGAATCTAAGAATTCTTCTGGCCAAGATGCCTCAGCAAGTTTGTGGCCTGGACGTAAGCGTGTTGGTCATCGACGACGGAAGCACGGATGAAACTCGCGACGTGTTGGAAGAGCTGGGCGTCCCTTACTTACGTAATATAATAAATAGAGGACAAGGGGCGGCGAGCAGACTCGGATACAATCTCCTCAAGGTCAGCAACGTTCAAATCGGCGTCACCATGGATGCCGACAATCAACATCGGCCGGAAGACCTCGATACCTTAGTCCGCCCTATCTTGGAAAACAAAAGCGACTTGGTCATCGGCTCACGGCGGTTGGGAGAAACCAAAAGCCGATCTTTGCTACGCAACATCGGCGTGGTTTTTTACTCTTCGGTCATAAGCCTTTTTATCGGAGTCAAGCTTACTGACTGCAGCAGTGGGTACAAAGCCTTCAGCCGGCGCTGGATGACAAACGTGATACTTCTTGAGGATCAATTCCAGTCCACCGAGGTTCTAATAACCACCGTCAAGAAAGGATTGCGGGTCAGCGAGGTTCCAGTGACCATTGAATGCCGAACTCATGGCAAAAGCAAAAAAGGAACCGACTTGTTCTATGCCGGCCAAGTGGCAAAGGCCCTCATCAAAGCTTGGTGGAGAAAATAGTCATATCAGGCCCGCCAGGCTTTTTGTATCAAGAGGATGATGGCTGACTTAGCGCTTCGCGAGATTGAGTCGCCTGATTTGATCCAGGGATCGATAAAATCCCTGTCCATCTTAATAGACTTGCTTTCAATAGCCTCTTTTCCGCCCGATCGGAGACGCCGCCTATGCCTCTTCCCCCTGATTTAGAAGAACGACTCATCTGCCCACTCTGCCGTTCGCGATTGAAAATCCAAGTCTCCGGCGGGTACGGATGCTTGAATGGCCATAGCTTTTCGTTGATTGGCGAGGTGCCGTTACTGCGCCAAGACGCCACACCGGCCACGGTCGCTCCTCAAGGTGAACTTGATCATGTCGATATTACAGGAATTCTCGGCGCCACGGGTTTTAAGCGACTTCTAAGAAATATTATCGGAACCAATTACGTGCCCCATCCCTTTCCGATTGAAAAACATATTGGAGAAGACAGTCTTGTCCTCAACCTCGGAGCGGGAATGACCGGCCGCCGATTCAAGCGGGTAGTCAATCTGGACTATTTTTTGTTTCCGACCGTTGACATAGTCGCCGACGCCGCGGCTATTCCGTTTGCCAATGAATCGTTCGATATGGTCATTTGCGAATTTATGATAGAGCATGTTCCCGATCCGTACATAGTCTGCCAAGAAATGGCACGGGTTCTCAAACCCGGAGGCTCACTTTATATATCTTATCCTTTTATTCACCCGTATCATTCATTTCCTTCCGATTACTACCGCTTCACCCACATGGGAATCGAACGAATGCTTTCCGGCCTTCAACCGTTAAGCAAGGGTCCTCTTACCGGTCTTGCTTCACGTTGGATTGGAACTACGGCTGATTTACTTACCTTCTGGGTAAGGCCCGTCAAGATGCGCTTTGCCCTGCGGGCCATAATTCTTGCGCTTTTATTTCCGGTGAAGTATATAGATTACTACTGGAATAGAGACGACGCTGCGATACAGCATGCAGTAACTCTCTACGGCTTTTTTCGGAAGCCCTTACCGGAAGAATCTGGAGTCGAGCAGAATTAATGTTCTCACTATATACGCTTAGCTGCAATGCCAAAAATTTCCGTGTAGGCCGAAAATCAAGCCGACCTTGGGGACACGAAAGTTGCGTTCATGAATATATGCCTTCTTAATCCACCATATCTCAAAAAATATTATCACTCAGGCCACCTTGGACAACCAAGTCCCAGTTTGGCCTATCTCGGCGGCGCATTGTCGGCGACCAATCACGATTATTGCCTCATCGATGCTAAACTTGAGCAAATGGACAAGCATCAAGTAATAAAAAAGATAGAGCATTTGCGCCCGGATGTATTGGGAATCAGCTCTTTCACCACGGACATGTCCATGGTGAGCGAACTGGCCAGAGCATATAAACGCTTAAACCCCCAAGGTAAGGTTATCCTTGGCGGAGCCCACCCTAGCGCTCTGCCGATTGAAACCCTCCAAAGCTGTGAATCATATGACATTGTGGTAATCGGCGGAGGGGAGCGCGTTTTAGTCGAAATTCTCGACACACTTGATCAGGGATTGGACCTTTTCCAGGTCAACGGGATAGCTTTCAAGCAGGAGGGGAAGATTCACGAGACATCCCCGCAAGAGGTCATGCCGGATTTGGATGATTTGCCGCCCCCAGCCTGGCGGAAAATGCCGGCATCTCAACTTTATTACGTCGAGGTCAGCCGCGGTTGCCCCGGGCGCTGTTCCTTTTGCTATAATATGTATGGGCGACGTATTCGCTGCAAAAGTGTCGCGCGTGTTCTTTCTGAATTAAAAGACATCCAAGATTACGCCAATCCCAAAGAATTCATTCTGGGAGCGGCGACTTTCGGGATACCTAAACAGCACTATAACGAACTGCTGGATGGCATCATCCAATCCGGGCTTAAAATCAAGTGGGGTTCGGAAACACGCGTCGATATTACCGACCGTGAGTTCATTATAAAGATGAAAAATGCCGGGTGTCATTGTATCGCCCTTGGAGTAGAATCCGGAAACGACGATATTCTTCGGCAAACCGGAAAAAACATCACCGTCGTCAAAATCAAGGAATGTGTTAATAGCATTCACGAATTAGATATTCCGACCCTTGGATTCTTTGTTTTTGGCCATCCCAACGAGACCAAAAAAACTATTAAGCAAACCTCGGACTTGGCGGTCGAACTGAATACGACCTCGATAACCATCGGCATTATGACTCCCTGGCCGGGGACCAAGGTTTATGAGATGGCTCACAACGGTGAAGGAGGGTACTATCTGGATCAACAGATAAGCATCGAGGGTCAAAACAAACATTTTGGTCGACGCGCATTATTATTCAAAAATTTTCCGATCTGGTATCTTCAGTGGATGAAGATCCGGACTTATCTGTTGCTTTATTGGAAAAATCGGCGCTTTGTCGACGGCGCGAAATTTTGCAGCGCCAATTTCAAAGAGGCTTGTCTTCTCATGCTGGAAATGTTTCGCGGATTTCTTCGTTCAGATCGATAGCGCCAGAGGCTGCCATGTGTGGAATTTTTGGAATCATAGTTAGAAAAGACACACCCTTACTCTCATCTCTTTTGCAAAAAGCTCTTTTAAATCTATTTCTTTTATCCGAGTCGCGAGGCAAGGAAGCCTCAGGCTTGGCCATCAACCTTGGATCTTCCATTCAAGTTCTGAAAACCCCTTTACCGGCCTCCGATTTGGTCAAGACCGAGGGCTACCGGAGCCTGTCTAAAGAAGTAGAAAAACAAGCATATTCAGATGAAGCCGAGAGTGTCATCCGAAACCCTCTGGCCATAATCGGCCATACCCGATTGGTGACCAACGGTCGCCAGGAAACCCATGCCAACAACCAGCCGGTGATCAAAGACGGCGGCGTATGCATTCATAACGGCATAATAGTCAACGTCGATCAAATATGGAAAGACTTTGGTCATCTTCAACGTTCCTGCGACATCGATACAGAAGCCCTGGTAAGTCTTGTCCGCCAGGGATTCGATGAAACGCTTTCCTTGGAAGAAAAAGTTCAAAATACCTTCCAAGTGATAGAAGGATCCGCTTCTATCGCCATGCTTTTCGAGGAGTTACCGCTCGTTCTCCTGGCGACCAACACCGGTTCCCTTTATATAGCCGGCGATGCCACTCGTTCTATAATCATATTTGCTTCCGAGCGCCACATCCTGGCTAGACTTTTTGCCTTGAGCAGTCTTTCCGGATTTTTCCAAGGCTTTTCCCTCAGTCAACTTTCCCCGGGGACAGGCTGGATTATCGATATATCTTCGCTTAATTCCCATATGTTCTCCCTCAAACCCGACCATGCCGAGCCCCCAATTGCAACTGCTCGGCTTTCTCCCCCTCTTCCCATTGTCGACCTAAATAGGTTAAACGATTACTCTTCCCTTGTTCCAGCCCGAGAAACGCGTCTTTCCCGCGAAACGCAGAAAAAGATGATGCTGGCCTGGGAAAAGCTCTACGAAGAAATAAAACCTAAACGCTGTTGCAAATGTATTCTGACCGAAAATATGCCTTTTATAGAATTCGACGAGCATGGGGTTTGTAACTTTTGCCGCAGCCATCATAGTGTCCAGCCTCTTGGCCTTGATGCCTTGGAAAAAGCCGTCAGCCCTTTCAGACGTCGTGACGGTAAACCTGATGTTTTAGTGGGTTTTAGTGGCGGCCGTGACAGCTCCTATGGTTTGCATTATATCAAAAACGTCCTGAAAATGAACCCCGTAGCTTATACCTTCGACTGGGGCGTGGTTTCTGATTTGGGGCGGAGAAATCAAGCTCGTATAGTTGGCAAGCTGGGAGTGGAACATATCATTGTTTCCGCCGACATTACCCAAAAAAGATTGAATATTCACCAAAATATGGCCGCCTGGCTAAGGAATCCTCAGCTTGGCATGATCCCTCTTTTGATGGCCGGCGACAAACAGATGTTATATTACGGTCGCAAACTCATGGATCAATTAGGAGTGAAACTCCTTATCCACTCTATCGGCATGGGCTATGAGTATATTCTTCTGAAAATAGGTTTTATGGGAATCAATACCAGGCCGGAGGTCGAACAAATCAAGCTTCCGGGTTTCACAAAACTTAAAATGATTTCTTATTACCTTAAAAATATGTTAGCCAACCCGCATTACATCAATCATTCGCTGGTCGATACTCTTATTGCCTATTGGTGTATGTATCATCAACCGGAAAGCAGTCTACATCTATATAAATATATCCCCTGGAAAGAAGAACAAATCCTCGATGTTATAATAAAAGAATACGGATGGGAACTGGATAACGATACAATAGCCACTTGGCGAATCGATGATGGAACTGCTGCTTTTTACAATTATGTTTACCTGGCGTCCTGTGGATTCACTGAATTTGATTCCTTCCGAAGCTTTCAAATCAGAGATGGGGTTTTGAGCAGGGAAAAAGCCCTTGACCTTATAAAAGAAGAAAATAAACCTCGCATCGAAGCGATCGAATGGTATCTCAATACCATTGGCATCGACTGCAATGATGCGATAAACATTATCAATAAAATTCCTAAGCCACAATCATGGCGTACAAAATAATTCGCGGCCTGATTTAGTCGCCTTGGCTAAACTACATTGTAAATCACATGTTTATACGGTGATTTTTTAATTTTTTTTCTATTGCTTTGAACGACTATCCACACAACAAAAATAGTATTTTATTGCGTTAGACCCACTCTTAGCGAAAAGTAGAAAGGTTTTTGTCAAAATTATATGGTCGGAATACCGCCGAGTTTAAATGATCTTGCCCAAATGCCCTTTCAGTGCCGTGTTTGCAATGAATCGTCAAGTTGTCTTATATTCCGTCAAGGAACAAATTCCTTACACAAGTGCCTCCACTGCGGCCTTGTCTCCCTACACCCACTTCCCTCCGATGAAGTGTTGACTGCGCATTACCATAAGGAATACTGGCAAGAAACCCCACGCCAAAACGATTCAGGTATTAATCTGCTTTATTCCCTGCGCATGAGAGGCGTCATCTCCAAGCTGAGGAGACTGCTACCGGCCGGGGGGCGGATCGTTGACGTCGGAGCCGGGGCATGCGCATTTATGGCGTGTTGTGAAAAGGCCGGTTTTGATGCGTGGGGCGTGGATAAATTTTCATCTCCGCACAATATTACCAATTTCCAACAGTCGGATCTGACCGAAGCCGCTTTTCCAGATTCATTTTTCGATGCCGTCACCTTTTTCCACGTGATAGAGCATCTGGCTGATCCCAAAGCCTCTCTTATCGAAGCTGTTCGTATTCTAAAACCCGGCGGTCTAATTGTAATTGAAACTCCGAATATCGACTCTCTGTGGTTCCGGATTTTTAAAAACAGGTGGCAGCCTCTGGAATTCCCAACCCATTTTAATTTTTTTAATCCTGCTTCCATAGCGGAGCTCGCTAAATCAGTCGGGAATCTGGAAATAATTTTTCTCTCCCAGTTTTCCTTACGAGCCTCTCCAGCCGCATTGGTTCTTTCTTTGTTCCCCGGGCTCCAGCCCAAAAGGATGCGGGTTAAACGAGGCCGAGGATTGCCCTTTATTAAGTTAATTGCTTATTTGTGCCTGCAGTTGGCGGCTTTACCTCTTACGGCTTTGACCGCCGCAGTTAACAAAGGTTGTATAATGCGAATCTATTTAAAAAAAAGATCGATTTAGAGCTTTTCAGATTTGCAGTCCGATAGCCTTTTTTACCAACCATTTCAGATAAAATACCGTGGCGATAAATGAACCGGCGGTCGCCGCCGCCGCGCCTTCCACCCCCCACAAAGGAATGCAGACGGCATTGAAGGCCACATTTGTGAACAATATGGCGGTCATGAAAATGGTCTGCATTCCGGGGAAACCTGCTTGAACCAGGATCATGTAAAG
>JADFXS010000056.1:0-1387 GCA_015233515.1 Deltaproteobacteria bacterium
CACGCCCTGTTCGAAGACTGACCCCCCTTTGTTGGGGTTGAAAAAGCGGCGGGCCATTGAACCCTCATTCCCCGCCTCCCTGCCCGGGGGCTAGCCCCCCTTTAAGGGGGTTTAAAAAAAAACTCGCCGAACAGGGACGTTTACCCCCGACCCCGGTCCGAGGACTAGCCCCGCTTAGAGGGGATTGAAACTAATACTGCGACCCGTCGACGGAGACGACTCTGCCGTGGTCCGAGGACTAGCCCCGCTTAGAGGGGATTGAAACTTTTCTTTTCCATCGAGTCCATCAGCGTCAATATATGTCCGAGGACTAGCCCCGCTTAGAGGGGATTGAAACTTGGTGCTACTTATAACAGGTTGGCTATAGCTAACTGTCCGAGGACTAGCCCCGCTTAGAGGGGATTGAAACTCCATCTTAGTTTCCTTATCTGAGCGAGGACGGAGTGCGCGGAGTAGCCCCGCGTAGAGGGGGGTGAAACAACCGCACTTAGTGTGTTATAGTTTCCTCGCACTGTGTCGTCCGAGGACTCGCCCCGCTTAGAGGGGATGGAAACCGACCCGCCGCCCGCCTTAGAACCGGGCCTTCTTGGGTCCGAGGGCTAGCCCCGCTTAGAGGGGTTTGAAACCCGAGGCAATAGCACGGCGACATCCTTCTCCACATTGGTCCGAGGACTAGCCCCGCTTAGAGGGGATTGAAACTTTATATCCACAGTTTTCTGTCGGACAAGCTTGCGCGTCCGAGGACTAGCCCCGCTTAGAGGGGATTGAAACCGCCCTACTCAGGGCCGGCCCTTCTTGGGCCTTGCGGTCCGAGGACTAGCCCCGCTTAGAGGGGATTGAAACGGGTTTAAATTGGTTTTTATCCATTCTCGGAGAATGGTCCGAGGACTAGCCCCGCTTAGAGGGGATTGAAACTAAATTATGTTTTTTCCAATACGATCTGGGATAATTCGTCCGAGGACTAGCCCCGCTTAGAGGGGATTGAAACTATCTTTGGTTGTTCCTACACCTTCAACTTGAATACAGTCCGAGGACTAGCCCCGCTTAGAGGGGATTGAAACATCTGTCCGGTATTTCCATATTGATCCTGGGCGTTGGTCCGAGGACTAGCCCCGCTTAGAGGGGATTGAAACTAGGGTTAGCAATCAACCCCTTTAAAACGTTAGCCAGTCCGAGGACTAGCCCCGCTTAGAGGGGATTGAAACCAAAACCCATCATAAGTCCGGGCTTTACATATCCCGGTCCGAGGACTAGCCCCGCTTAGAGGGGATTGAAACGTGTATAGAAACATCATCAGTACTTTTCCAAAAGCATTTCCGGGGACTACCCCCGCTTAGGGGGGATTGAAACTTGTTTAGGGGATAAGACCATAAATTCTGGAAGTTTC
>JADFXS010000056.1:1517-2220 GCA_015233515.1 Deltaproteobacteria bacterium
ACGCGACTTAACCAAACTTCCCTCCATTTTCATAGTCTGAGTACCCTGCCTCAGACAGAGAAAACCCCCCTTATAGAGGATCGACAATCTTTTTCTCTCTTTTGTTAGGATTTTTCTTTTCCCGTCCCGAGCACTACCCCCGCTTTAAGGGGAGTGACACTTATATTATCTCCGCTTCCATAGCAGAGATTTTGAGTCCGAGGACTAGCCCCGCTTAGAGGGGATTGAAACTCTCCAGTGACGGTTGAACGTCATTAATTTTTATTAGTCCGAGGACTAGCCCCGCTTTGAGGGGATTGAAGTCGTTTACCCTAACTGAATCAATCTTTGGCCATACCACTCAGAGCTCGGCTGAGTCGGTTAAATGGAAATTGACAAGGGGCCGTCGCCTGTGATGAACTAATTTTGCGGGGCGATAGGGGCCGGACTTTTTTTGAGGGCAACTCACCGCGAGATAACTCCGTGGACCGGTTAAGCTGATATCGGGGATGAAGCTTACGGCTTCCACGCTACATTAGCAATATCATCGGACGCCAGCCCTTATGCCTCTTTATAACTCCTATATATGGGGCAGAGTTGCCTGATATTGTTGGATGGCGAAACTTTTGGCCCATGGAATCCGAGAAGGGGCTAAACCTGTTTTGGGTTTGTCTATTCCAAGCTGAACATGCAGGCGAGCGCATTTCCCGCGGCCTGCCGCGAG
>JADFXS010000056.1:2255-5058 GCA_015233515.1 Deltaproteobacteria bacterium
GATTGCGAAACTGTTAATTTTGGCACAGATAGAGGAGGGCGATATTTTGAAGCCGCAGGAATACAGAAGTATTTCGAAGAATTCAAAATTGAGCCCGACCAGGAGTCGGGCCAAAAGAGCGGTTTTGCAGTTACCTCTGCAGCCAATGAATATATTATTTTGGAATCATAACCGGGTGTAAATCTGATGCGTCATCAGGTCGCGGGAGAAAGGAACTGCCATGTCTCGTCGTTTCGTGCTTTCCACCGTTGGAATCGGATTACTCCTCAATTCTCTTAAGCCGGAGGAAAAGTCGCAATGGCAAGCTCAGATCACGCATCTAAGTAACGTAAAAGATATTTCTTCCGACCAGGCTGCGTTTCCAAAAGTGCAAGAGCTCTTGGCGCGGGCGCAAGCAAATCTTGCCGAAGGCGGTGTTACGACACGAAGGCGTTTAAGCCCGGAGCTGAACGGTCTTTACGGTCTCTACGGCGACCAATTGTCCTCCGACGGTGATGTCCACTACCTCATTTCTACCGACACCGGGCTCGGCCGCTCTTCTGCTCGAATCATAGAGCAGTTCATGCGCAGTCAGGGGATGAAGACGAGTATATTTGTCCCGGACGGGCTCAACACGGCAACAGTCGCTGATTTCTCGAAGGGCATAAAACAGCTGTTGATCTGGTGTGAAAAAACCTTACCCGGTTACCAGGAGAGCGGTTACGAGGTTGTCTTCAACCTTACCGCGGCCTTCAAAAGCCTCCAGGGCTATCTGAATATCATGGGCATGTTCTACGCGGATCAGCTGCTCTATATATTCGAAGGGAGTTCCGAGATACTCGTCATACCGCGCCTGCCGATACGCGTGGACACAGAGTTGCTGCTGGCTCATGCCGATAGGCTGGCGCTCCTGGCCGCCGGCGGGGAGCTTCCACTTAAAGAGATTACCGATATGCCGGAAGCGCTTCTCAAAGTTGACCGTCATGGTAACGCGACAATATCGGAATGGGGCTTACTGGTATGGAACCGTATGAAGAAGGTCGTGCTTGGTAGAGAACGGCTGCTTTCTTTTCCCTTTTTGAAATATGAACAGTCGTTTCAAAAGGATTTCAAGAATGCCGCTCCTCGGCAGCGTATCTCCGTGCAAGAAACGCTGGCTGAAGCCAGTGTGTTTTTGATGAATTCGGGTGGGAACCCAAACATTCTACGAGGGAATGGGGGCAAACAGTACGATAATTTTACCGGAGTGCAAAAAGTCGACGGCTGTCCAATCGGTCATTTTCGCATCAACGATGGCGATCGAATCAGTTGTATCGCCAAGGGCGGCATACTGCGTTTGCGCCATTTCGGGGTCCATGCGTACGTGGAGAAAATGGAGTGTGTTTGACAATGCTCATCCTCAATTTCGCACATCCGCTGACGAATGAACAATTGGAGCAGATTGAGAGAATATTGGGAAAATCGGTGCGCGAGGTGCGTGATATCCAAACCCACTTTGACAATTGCCAACCAGTTGCCCCACAGACCGTGGCTCTTGCCGATGCATGCGAACTGTCGCCACACGATTGGCAAACACAACCCTTGCTCGTCGTGCCCCCATCTTTAAGTACCATTGCCGCAACTTTGCTCGCCGAAATCCATGGCCGGGCCGGCTACTTTCCGCCGATTATCCGCGTTTGTCCTGGTTTAGACCTCCCATCACGCTATGTGGTATCGGAGATCGTCAACCTGCAGGTTGTAAGAGATGAAGCCCGCACCAGGCGGAATTAAACTATTTTGGGCGTAGTATTCAGTTAAATGGAGTTTTGAGATGTCCGGCTGGGAATTCAAGTTCGTCTTTAAGGACGACCGTATGAGCGAGTCCATGTTCGGCCTGATTTCCGGCATGAAGGAAATAGCCGGATATCAAACCCAGCGACAAGAAACCAAGACTTATACCGATTTTTATTTTGACACGCCCGATCTGAGTTTGGAATCCAAGGGCATGGTCTGTCGAGTCCGGCGGGACAAAAACGATAAAAAGCAAAATTTGTTGTTCAAGCGGCAGGACCTTGGCCCTAATCGCGAGGTAATCTACAGACAGACACAACCCAAATTGATCGGCAATCGAGAGATGTCCAGATTGCTGGAAACCGGGACACTGCCCGGGGAGATCGAGGCGATGATCGGCCTGCTCTCAGGCTGCTCCCAATTGCAGCATCAACTAACCCTGCGCGTCGAGAGAACCATGGTTAATTTGGGTGGGCGCCGGCCCATCGCGTCACTCAATCTCGACCGAATCGGGGCCTTGCTGCCGGAAAGCGACGAAGTCCGAACCGTTGATTATGAAATCGAACTCAAATCCGAGCGACCGACTTTTCCGGCAGCGGACATCATTTCCGATTACTTGCGCAACGCCTTTGGCCTGATCCCGGTCACCCGTTCCAAATTTCGGCGTCTGGCCCGCCTGCCGCGCCAGGAAAAGCAAGAATCGGTCCGCAAAATCATCCTGGATGTCGATACCGGAGTTGACGACGCCCTGGCCATACTTTTGGCCATGAATTCCGTGGAAGTGGAAGTATTGGGCATCACCGTGGTTGGAGGTAACATCGACGCCGAGCAGAGCGCCCGCAACACCGCGGCGGTGCTGTGTCAACTGCCGGCTTCGATCCGGGACAGATATAATGTCCTACCGACAGTGATCCAGGGCAAAGAAACTAGGGAACATATAAAGAAAGACGCGGCCCATGTTCATGGGCCGGACGGATTGGGTGGAGTTTGCGACAAATACCTTGATAAGGCGAAAGTGACCGTTAAGACGGACGCCTTGGACTGGTTCAGGGAA
>JADFXS010000056.1:5093-13064 GCA_015233515.1 Deltaproteobacteria bacterium
CACCACCGGACCGTTGAACAACCTGGCTGACTGGATGGAGAACTGTCCGGAGACCGTCAAACGGCTCCGGGAGATCATCAGCATGGGCGGAGTCTTTTTCCAGGCCGGCAACAGGAGCCAGGCCGCGGAGTTCAACATCCACGCCAATCCGGCCGCGGCTCGACGGGTCGTGGAATTTTGCCGGGCTCCGACATCATCCGGGATATATGAGTGGCGGGAAACATTGCCTCTGACGTTTGTCGGCCTGGATGTAACTCACCAGGTTCGTTTCCGCCGAGAAATATTGAATGAATTGCTCAATTCCGGCGGCCGATCGGAACATTTGAGTTTCATCAGGGACATCACCCGATTTTACATGGATTTTTATTATCGCAATGAAGGCCTGGACGGATGCTATTTGCATGACCCCTTGGCGGTGGCCTATGTCGTTGATCCGACCTTATGCCAGGCGGAACAATATATCGTCGAAGTCGAAGACCGCGGTGACTTTACCAAGGGTATGACCGTGGCCGACTATCGCCCGACCAGATTATTCAAGGATAAGATGAAAGAAGTCACTTGGGTTTGCTACAAGGTTCAGTCCAGACGCTTTGAAGAGATGTTTGTCGATCGAGTTTTGAAAGTCTAGGTGGATTTTAGCGGTCGAGGTTTATTGAATATGCAGGCGAGCGCGGTCCCGGTAGCTCGCTGCGGGGGGCTTCAATATGAACCTGGAGATTGAAAGCAATTTACTATCCCGCCGGAAAAATTTGAGGCCATTTTAAGCTTGACGTAATTTAGCCTGGAATATAGAGTGAATTAGTGGGATCAGATTCAATTACTTGACAATTATTTGGACTTCACGGCGCTGTCTCTCTTGCGTTTAGGTGCGTCATTGCGCTAGAAACAAAGGGGAAAGCTCAAGACAACCCTAAAATTCGGCCGGACTACGGAAGAAGCCTGGATGATCAGGTCCGAAGGGGAAAGGGATGCCCGGCCGGAAACCTTCCAAGCCTTGCTGGAAAGCGGCAAGCGGCCGACCTTTTTCACGGACTTATATGATAATCCTGGGGCGGTTTTGAACGGCTTGGGGCTCCGTCCAGTTTGGGAAGTTATCAGCCGCCGGCGTGCCGCCGGGGTTTTTCGCCGCGGACAGGAAGCCGAAGGACCGGTTGTGGAGCTAACCTTGGACGGCTTCCAATTCCATCGGGATGATGTCACCGCCGATTTCACCGGCTCGGAAGCGGAAATTAAAGGCGCCGGAACGATAGCGGACCTGGACCGGGTGGTTGACCGCCTTAAGACCTTTTGTCCCAGCCTCCGCCCGGATAACCAGAGCAAATATGAATAGGGGATGAGGATGCTAACGGGCGGCTGAGGAATAAATTGTAATTGTGCGCTTGATGTAATTTTAAACTGTATAAAATCGGATATTTTTAACATTGACCTCAAACTATAAACCACTGTCTGTCTGTGGCGTTGCTTGAGGAGACACTCCATGTTTTTCGTCTGTTTGGACAGTAACAAAACACAGGATTATGTTTTTTCTTCAGCACGGTTACGGGGAATTCGTAATGCCAGTCGCCTACTGGAGGATGCTGATCGATCCGCCGAGCAACTGATAACGCTTCATCATGGACGTTGTATCAGAGCCTTGGGAGCAGTGATCATAGCTGAATTCGATTCCGATGATGACGCATCGAAATTTGTATCGGAAGCCATGGGCACTTATCGTCGACATGGTATTAGCATTGAGGCGGCTAAGATCGAAATTAATAAACCAACAGGTCTAAATTTTTATAAAGACGTTATTACTAAGTTACTGCGGGATCTGAGGAAGAAAAAAGACAGCCCGAAAAGCATACAGCCAAACCCACCGAGTACCATCCTGGCTGCCAACTGCGAATTATCCGGCCTTGGTTCGGCCAATCAACTGGTCAAGCGCGGACCCGAGGTGTGGAGAGCATCATCGATTGAATATAAAAAATGGACCTTACGCGAAGAAGATGAACAGGCGATAACGATCCTTCAAAATGTTAGCTCGAAATGGGGCGTAGACTCGGGGGAACTTACCTTTGGATTTCCCAAAACAGAGGAAGGTATTGTCGGCTGGAACACGGAAGACCTGGAAGACACCAAAGCCAAGCCGGGAAGTTCCGAAGCCCGATTATTGGGCATGATTTTCGCCGACGTCAACGGTTTAGGTGACTTGTTGCCGGAAATTGCTGCTGACAAAAATATTTATAAATCCTTTGCGCACGACTTGCGGCAATGCCTGTTTGACAGTGTGGCCCAAGGGGTGGCCGAGGTTTTCCGGCAAGCCATGCAGGTACGAACCAAAACAGCCTCACACAACTTAGCCCTACCGTTCAGGTTACTTTATCTTGGCGGTGACGATCTCTGCTTTCTGGTCCTGGGGGCTTACGCCCTACCTCTAATTCATGAAATAATATCAAACTTTGAGCAACGTACCGAACAATTAATAGAATGTGTTCAGAATGAGCTACCTCAAGCGACTTTGCCTTCTCATTTGACTTTATCCGCCGGGGTGGTTTTGGCGCCTTATAAATATCCAATTTTGTTGTTTCGGCAACTTGGCTTGGAACTGGAAGCACACGCCAAATTGTGTGGCCGGGCATGGGCAAAACTCCACTCTCGATTAACCGGCACAGAAATATATCCACCAAGTTTAGTGGATTACTATCTAGTTAAAAATAATGCGGCAGGGGGTTTGGACCAGGTCCGGACGGTTCTAAAAAAGAACGATGTCGATTTATTCGGTGGGCCTTATTGGGCTGGGCTGACCTCTCCAGACAATAACAAAAGATTTGAGGGCCTTCCAAAATTATTGAGCGTCGCGGAATCCCTCGCGGATTTTTCCGCCGGCCGAAAATTAAAATTGCTGCCAGCGATTTTAAGTGGAGACAATGCGCAGCTTCTCTACCAGGATTGGTGGGATCATCTGGATAAGGGCCAACAAGTTATCACCTGGCAAACGGTTTTAAATACGTTGAACCTGCCAAACGGACGTGATTTGTTGCCGATTGGACCTAATAATATGACCACTATTTTGGACGCCTTGGATATGATTCCCTTGGAGGAACTACGACAGCGTTGGGAGAAACAACTATGACCATCAGCTATGCCCTGGACGTGAAAGCGCCTCTAATGGTAAGCGATGGAGCCAGCGCCGGCGGTCCATTTGATCGTCTAACCGTGTTGGAGAACGATCTCCCGTATGTCCCGGCTAGCTCCATCCGGGGGTGCGTGAAGGCGACTTTAAAAAAACTGATTTCCGACGCCCTCGGTCGATGGCCTAAGTTATGGACCTGTCATAATGGAGACAGCGCCTGTTCATCGCAAGCTTCCATAGACCAAAGATGTCCTCTATGCCGAATTTTCGGTGCACCCGGAAGTATCCAGCGAGGGTTCACTTTTTCCGGGGCTTATTACTCTAACGAGGCTCGACTTCATATTGAACAGGCCTTTCCAGGGCGCCAGGCAATAACCGTCAATATAGTGCGTCGTGTCAGGAATAAATATGATGTTCACCTCAGGCGAGCCAGAGAAGACCATCTTTTCGTGGATGGTGTCGCCGCTTTCATGTCCAGCCTGTCCGGGACCATCCAGGAATCTCCAGTTCACGCTTCTTATCCTGCCGACATCAGGGATTTTGATTTGTCTTTCCTTCTGCTGGGCCTACGACTGACGACCAGATTAGGCGCCGGTCGAAACCGTGGTTACGGTTATGCCAATTTTGTTCTATCGCAACCTATGGATTGGCAGAACAAAATAAAGTTTTTTACCGATAGCTGGAACACCGGCATAGCGGGAGGAAGCTGAGATGTGGACTTACTTGGTAACAGCTAAAGTGCTGGACGAAGTCTGTTTGGCTAAACGCGGCTCCGCCGGAAATATTTACTACTCTTTTGACTATATACCTGGAACAGCTTGGTGGGCGGCCCTGGCCGCTGCTAGTGGTATTCAAGCGGGACAAGAACCTAGCTCTGAGTTTAAACAGGTTTTTTATTCCGGTGACATTATATTCAGCCACCTGTATCCACTTGAAAGTTCAAGCAATAGCCGGGCGTTACCTCTGCCTTCATCAGCCCGCACTAGAAAAAGCCGGCCAGGATTCCTAAATAGCCCTGAAATATATGGGGAAATGACCAATGACTTACGCGAATCGGTTTATCCTCAGGGAGTATGGGACTGGCTTAATGACGGCCATCCTTCTACCTATAAAGGTGATTGGCAACCATTCACCGGATGGTATGTGCTCAAGACTATAAATACCAATGGTGACATAAAAGTGGCTAGCCATTCTATTCTGCGGGGACACACCGATATTTCCGGACCTAGCGGAACATCTTCTCAAGGGTTATTATTTCTGCGCCAAAATATTACTCGCGATCAGAGATTTCAGGGGTATCTCCGCATCATGACTCAGGAAGCTTACGATGCCCTTTTATCTTTTTTCAACCCTGATGACTTCAATGACACGCCCTTAATAATTTCCGTGGGCCGTCAACCTGGTGCTGTATCGTTACGTTTTGAAGCATGGGAAGATGCTCTGCCATGGCGGACGCAGCCCACGGCCGATGAGGGGGATCTGGCCACTTTGACGGTAACGTTTTTATCCGACACTATCCTGTTGGATCAGCGGCTCCGGGCCTATTCCTACCTGCCCGCGGATGAAATAGCAAAGATTTTAGGAACAGGTGTCATGGTTGACGGCCCTCAGGTTGGCTTTTCCGCCTTTCGTCAAATTAGTGGATGGAATGGGGCTTATGGACGTCCGAAAGAGATTGACCTGTCCATTGCCGCCGGAAGCGCTTTTAATTACATTATAGAATGGCCGTCAGGTTTAAGTCGAGCAGACAAGACCAACCTTCTGCAGTCTTGGCAAAATCGAGGGATAGGTTGGCGTCGCGCGGAAGGGTACGGGGAAATATACATCAATAATCCATTTCACGATAAATTCAGCCAGGAGCCCGACAATGGTCATGAATGAAGCCTTTTTTCGCCGAGCCAAGGCCGACATTGAAAGAAGCATTCTTACTCAGGCCAATCCGCGGGAATATTTCGATTTGACGTTCGCCAGCAACGTCGCGCTCATGAATAAATTTTTTGATATCTGCAAGGCCGGCCCCAAGGTCCCTTTCCTGGAAATGGTTCAACGCGAATCTCGGGTCAAAAAATGGGTGGACTTTCTAAAACATGAACAAACGCGGGCCCATTCAAAATGGAACTCCTCCCAATTAAGCGGACTGCCGGATAGGATTACTAGCTGGTTTGATTCTCTTCAGGCGCCAGATTTGGCAAATTGCCTAGATTTGATCGTAAGAATGGTGAGCATTGAGATTATCGCCAAGTTAACAAGCGTCGTTCCGGATGCTTGTTTGAATCTTGAGCCTCCAGAACGGATCAGACTGGGATTACGCGCCTTCCGGACCATGACATGGCGCTTACGGTCAGGAGTTTTATGATGCAAACTTTTCGAATTACCGGACGCTTGAAAGCCAGAGGCTTGACTGCTGATTCGGGTGCTCCATTTCATATCGGCGATCCTGACCAATTTAGGGAATATATAGACCGACCTTTGTGGTTGGATGAAGATGACCTGCCGGTGCTGACCGGATCATCTATTTGTGGAGTCATGGCCTCCCTGGCGCGGACCGTTCTGCGACTCAAGGGTTGTCCCAAGGGCAGTGAGGAAAATGATCCATCATTTATAGCCCTTTTTGGATCATCCCGAGGAAGCGACCAAGGACAGGCCTCTCGCCTGGCTGTCAGGGATGGCCAAACTTCAGGAAATGCTGGCGGTCATATTTTGGTTAGGGATCGTAATGGCGTAAATCGCGAAAGGGGCAGCGCCGATGACAAACGGCTGTTTCATGAACAGGTTGTGGACGGCGAATGGTCCTTTGATCTTGACTTGGAATATCAGGAAACCGGTCCACGAACTGAAAATGAAAGACGGCTTCTAACGGCTAATGATGACCCTGACCTCATGGGCCGGCTACTCCTCTGGGACGTTTTGAAGATGCTATGTTCCGGATGGACCACCATCGGCGGCCAGGCTGGAATCGGATATGGCCGGGTCATCCTCGAGGATTGTCGCTTTGCTATTTATGACCGGTCATCACCTCAAGCTGTGTTTGATTATGCCCTGAATCGCTGGGATAGCTTTTCGCAGAACGGGTTTCCAGCTGTTATACCCGATGTGGATTTGCCCTCGGGCACTACAGATGGTTCTCTTCAGCTGGAAAGGATTAGATTTTGTTGCCGCCTTCAGCCGTTGGAACCACTTCTGGTCAAAGCCGGCTATACCAACGAAACTTATAATTATACTGGAGCCCAAAGAGGAAACAACTTGAACCTCGCTCCGTGGCGCGCGGATAATCAAGGCCCGTTTTCGGTGGATACCGGATTTTGCCTGAACTCTGCGGATAAACCGTATATTCCGGGTTCATCCTTGCGTGGCAGTTTACGATCTTATGTGGAAAGGATAATCCGCACCTTAGCCGGTGACGATCGGGCCTGGAACTTGGAACAAGCTCAGGCCCATGGGCAAGAATTCAGCCGGCGGCATGAGTACATCGAAAATGACGTTAATTGTCTAGTCAGCCGCGTTTTTGGTTTTTCGGGTCTCGGCGGCAGAATTACCTTTTCCGACGCCGTGCCGGTGAACGTGCAAATATTCGAAAATCGACGCAAATTGCTAGACCACGTGGCCTTGGACCGCTTCACCGGCGGTGCAGCGGATCAGGCTAAATTTAACTCCAGACCCTATTTCCCGCTTGGTCCCGCTCTGCCCGATGAACTCGACGGCAACGGCGACTTGGTTTGCGAGATAGAACTCTTCGATTTTGATGACTGGCACCTTGGTCTAGTGCTGATGATGTTGCGGGACATGAGATTAGGGCGGATTTATCTGGGTCATGGCAAAAACAAGGGGTTCGGGAAGGTGCGTTTAGAAGGAGCGACCATTGCAGCCTTAACCGTCGGCTTCAACCCGACCGAGCTTAAAAAATTGTCAATCCCAGCTGGTTTTCGAGGCAATGGTCTGCTGGAAACACCGGCCGCGCCGGGCTTGACGGCGCGATTTGACTCCGCGGTGGTCGCTTGGCGAGGACAATTAGCCTCAGTTTGTTTAACACCGGGGATTACACCGGGAGGGGCCTCATGACCCGTGAAACCGATAACCATAAAGTTACCTTGTACACATGGGCCTTTGATTGCTCAGGCCAGGATGTGGAAGATTATATTTCCAAGACTTGGTCATCGCTTCCTGAAAAAGATGTCTGGGCTCTGGTTGAACAGATGCACCGCTTCCAATTTCAAGGCCCTGACCGTGATGAGGTTGCCGGCCTCGATTCACTGAAGGAATTGGAGAAGTTTGGCTTGCGCGGTCGGATTTTTTGGTCTTGGGGTCAGATAGAGTGGCGGCGTCTGAATCTTAATCTGTTTCGCGTCGTGGTCACATCCGAAGAACAGGTTTTTCCCAATCAGCAGTCACCCGTAAAAGGCAACCATTTAAAGGAAGAAGCCACTTGGAGAGATAGCACATTGATATTATGGGGTTCATCCGATCAGAATGGTCTGTTTCGAGAGAAGCGCATCCAAGGGAGGGATGAAATCGAGTATCCCGCGGCTTTGAAAAGCGCGGCTAAATCCTTTGGCCTGGGAAGCCGTCCGGGCATGATCATCCGCGCCTATCACCACCCGTCTGGCGAAGACTTGGCGTGGCGCTTTCTTGAACCAACATTGATTTAATTTTTTTAAAAGGAGATATCCCATGCCGTTCATCTATCCATATAATTTTGTCCCACCGGCTGACCACCCCCCTCGGAATTCGGATCAACCAAAAGAACAGGGACGCATCGGCTCTTTCCGCCGCTTTCAGCCTTTGGATCGCCATGGCCGATGGACGGGTCGGATCGAATTCACTCTAACAAATTTAAGTCCTTTATTTATCCCTGATCCACA
>JADFXS010000596.1 GCA_015233515.1 Deltaproteobacteria bacterium
AAAGCAGACTTGGCTCGCAAACTCAACCTCTCCCCATCGGTCATAGACAGCCTGTTAAGCCTCACCCATGCCAACCGCATTGAACAGATAGAAACCGTCCTGGCGGCATTGGGCAAAAGGCTGGTTATTGGTGTGCGAGAGGCTGCTTAGCCCAAGTTCCGCAGTTGGAAGTTTTTTTCACCTGTTTTGCCCCGTTTTCGTGATCAGACTGCTTGTAAGGTATTGTTATTCCGAGCGCGATTCTTTCTAAACGCCAAAAACCGAATGTAGTGACGACCTACCCCGTTGACATGTGGCTTCCTGATTATCAATAATTTCCGCGTGAATATCCGAAAATTGACACGCACAAAGGATGGCAAACAGCACTGCTACTGGGCATTGGTCGAGTCCTACCGGACCGAACGGGGACCCCGTCAACGAGCCGTGGCCTGGCTCGGGGAGATGGATGAGTCCGGTCGGCTGGGTGTGGAGAATGCCGCCAAAGGAGGGGTTGGCTTCCAGAGCAGATTGTTCGGCGATACCCGGCCGGAATGGATAGAGGTCAATGTTAGTGGGGTACGGGTTGAGCGGATAAGGGACTTCGGTGGGCCTTGGCTTGGTCTGGAGTTGATGCGACGATTGGAGATTGATCGTTTCTTTGGAGATCATATGCCGCGGGGCAGAGAGGCGGTTGATTGGGCGGAAATGGCCAAAGTTTTGGTGCTTTGCAGATTCTGCCACCCATCGAGCGAACTCCACATCGCCGAACATTTCTATGAAAAGACCGCGATGTCTGATTTGCTTGGCGTCCCACCGGAAAGGGTCAACGATGACCGATTATATCGCGCCCTGGATAAACTTTTGCTGCATAAAACCGATCTTGAAAAGCATCTCAAAGAGAAGGTCGGTTCCCTGTTCAAAGTGGATTATGACTTGTATCTCTATGATGTTACGAGCACTTATTTTGAAGGCCAGGCTAAAAGCAATCCTTCGGCCAGGCGTGGTCACTCTCGGGATCAAAGGGGAGATTGCAAGCAAGTCTGTATCGGCCTGGTGGTAACAAGAGACGGTTTCCCATTGGGCTATGAGATATTTGCAGGAAATCGTTCGGATGTGACAACCGTGAAAGAAATTATCGGCATCATGGAGAACCGATACGGGAAAGTGAACCGTGTTTGGGTAATGGACCGTGGAATGGCCAGCGAGGCAAATTTTGAATTTTTGAACCAGGAAGGCCGCCGATATATTCTGGGCGCCCACCGAGGTCAACTGAAACAGTTCGAGTCCGAACTGTTGAAAGAGGAGGGATGGCGATTAGTGCGGTCCGGGCTGGAGGTGAAGCTGGTCGATGGACCTGAGGGCAAGGAAGTTTTCATCCTTTGCAGAAGTCAGGATCGCGCCGAGAAAGAAAAAGCAATGCATGATCGCTTTGAACAGAGGATCGAGGATGCTTTGAGGCAAATAGCCAAAGGTTGTGAAAAGCGGAAGTATAAGGTGAAGGTAATTGAGCGTCGTGTAGGCAAGTTGCTTGGCAAAAACAGTCGTGGTGCCGGGTTGTTTGATGTCCAAGTATCGGAAGCTCGGAGCGGAGGCGCGCAAATTGCCTGGACTAAAAAAGAGAAATGGCGCCAATGGTCTCAATTGAGCGAAGGATGCTATGTGCTTCGAAGCAACATACGAGACTGGTCACCGGAAGACTTATGGAAGGCATACATACAGTTGACGGAGGCGGAGAATGCTTTCCGGATCCACAAAAGTGATCTCAGCATTCGCCCCGTATGGCATCAAAAAGAAAAACGCGTTCAGGCGCATATTTTAGTTTGCTTCCTGGCCTATGTGCTTTGGAAAACTCTGGCCAGATTGTGTCGTACCGCAGGTCTTGGAGACGAGCCCGGCAAAGTCCTGTGGGAAATGGCACAAATCAAGCTGACTGATGTGATTTTGCCCACCCGCAACGGAACGGAAATTAGACTACGACGCATAGAAACACCGGATACTCACCAGCGCATCCTTTTGCAGAGGCTGAAACTGGCCTTACCGCGGAGATTTGAAAAATAATTTGTAGTGACAACTTTTGACCTACGATTTAGAAATATCAATGACTTAACCTCTCCAACTGCGGAAGTTGGGTTAGTGGTAAAAATTTTTGACCAAAGATGCAGCGGAAAAGGAAGCTATTCTCGGACACGGCATGTCGCCCGGAGATGGAGTGATCGGCGAGGGTATCGTTGACGTGAATGTTTTCTACGTAACATGCAGGGAATCTGTTGAGTCGGAAGAAGACTCAACATGGAAGAAGCCTTCGGCGGCCGGCCCTCCGGAT
>JADFXS010000597.1 GCA_015233515.1 Deltaproteobacteria bacterium
TCTGCTGGTGAGCCTGTTCTGGCCCGGAGCGAGGGGAGAGGGGCGCCCTTGGCGTCTGATCATCCTGGCCTTCGGCCTGGAGATAATCTTTTTATTATACCTGCGTTGGGGGCAAACCGAGGAAATCCGCACCAGCGTCGGCGATATAACCGGGGTTATTTTCGCTTTTCTCCTGATCTGGCATTTGGCCACGGGACGTACCGGCTTACTGGATCCGATGTTGTTTCCCGCGCCGGATACGATTTTGGCCTTACTCATCAGGGAGATTCCCGATCTGTTCAGAGGATTGGGCAGCTCGCTGGCGCTGCTGGCCAGCGGTTATGCGATCGCCCTGGTTACGGCGGTCCCGCTCGGTTTATTGATCGGCTGGCGCGGCCGGTTGTTTCGAGTCGTCAACCCTTTCACCAAAGTGTTGGGGCCGATCCCGCCTATTGTCTATATCCCCTACGCCATCGCCTTGCTGCCCTCTTTTCGAACCGCTTCCATCTTCGTGATATTCGTGGGGGCGTTTTGGCCTATATTCATCAATACTATCAGCGGAGTTTTCAATATCCCCAAAGGGTTGATCGACACGGCCAGAGTGCTCAACCTGAAGGAACGCGCCCTGCTGTACCGCGTTATTTTACCGGGCGCGTTACCCTCCATCTGCGCCGGAGCGACCCTGGCGCTCATTTTCGCTTTTGTGCTGCTTACCGCCGCCGAACTGATCGGAGCAACCTCGGGCATCGGTTGGTATGTGAAGAATTTTTCCGACTTTTCCGACTTCCAGCGAGTGATTGTCGGCATCTTCTTCATCAGCCTGGTGGTGACGGCCATCACTTGGGGCACGGAGCGGCTGGAACGCTTTTTATTACGCTGGAGAATCTGAGGAAGGTATAATCGTGAGTTACTTGGATAAAAAAACACCTCCCAAACGCGAAGACCGTTTGAAGGCTTGTATCGCCCATGGCGGAACCATTTGCGAAATGGCCGGCGTCAAGGGGAAAAAATCCTGCCTGGTGGATGACGGCGAGCGCGCTTTCAACCAAGGCGCCATCTGTTTGCTTCTGCCGGCTCTGGCCATGCTCAACACTCTTCCCGGTAATGTGGTCTTGATTCACGGCGCGGTCGGATGCGGTTCCTGCAGCCACTCCCAGAACGCCAATGTTCGTTTCGGCGGCAATGTTCGGTGGGGACGGGTCAAGGACGGGGTTTGGCTTTCGACGGCTCTCAACGAGACCGATGTCATAAGCGGCGGAGAAGAGAAACTGGAAAAGGCCATCATCGAAGCCGACCGGCGATATCATCCGTTTAGCATTTCCATTGCGTCGGGTTGCGTGCCCGGCATCATCGGCGACGACATTGATTCCGTAATACAAAAAGTGCAACCGGAAGTAAAAGCCCGCCTGCTGCCGGTGCATTGCGAAGGATTTAAAACCAAAATCTGGGCCACGGCCTACGATGCGGTTTACCATGGGATCGGCCGCGCCTTACTGGCCGCTTATGAAGAGGACGACGGCGGCGAATCGCTTAAAAGTTCCAAACGGCTGCCGCGAACCGTCAACCTGATGAATGTCTCTTCAATGGGCCGGGTAGATGAATTGGAACTGGAAAGGCTGCTGCAAGCTCTTGGCTTGGAAGTAAATGTTTTTCCTGTTTTTGCCCACCCGGAGAGTATGATCAAAGCCACGCAAGCATCGCTCTCCATCAGCACTTGCCCGACCCATGACGATTATTTCCTTGACTATCTAAAGGAGCGTTTTGGGGTCCCGGCCATCATCCGCCACATGCCGATCGGTATCGAAAATACTTCCTTCTGGCTGCGTGATGTGGCGGTTCACTTCGATGAACAAGAGTTAGGCGAACGTTTGATCGAGCAGGAGGAACGGGAGCTGCGGGAGGCGCTCGCCGAGTTCAGACCGATGTTCCAAGGGAAAACGGTTTTTATCAGCGCCGGGGAGTTCCGGGCTCTGGCAACGGCTCGCCTGCTGGAAGAACTGGGCTTCACGGTAGTGGGAATTCATTCTTTCCACCACGATGAGTATGCCGATGGGGAATATCGAAAACTGGCGGCCTCAACCAAGATCGACTACCTTGTCGACATCGCCAATGTGCAGCCCTTCGAGGAAGCCAATCTTCTGAAACGTCATAAACCGGACTTGTTCATGGGGCATGCCAATGGAAATGCCACCGCCGCCAAGCTGGGTATTCCCACCCAGGTCATTTATAACACCGGTCAGGCCTTTATCGGCTACAGGGGAGCTTTTGAGCTGGCCCGGCGTCTTTACCGCCAGCTCCGGAACACCATTTTCAA
>JADFXS010000598.1:0-1048 GCA_015233515.1 Deltaproteobacteria bacterium
CGGTTAACATCATTAAGCTCTTTAAGGAGAGACTATGATCGAAGTTAGAATCCATGGACGAGGTGGCCAGGGAGCCGTAACCTCGGCGGAACTGGCGGCTTTGTCGGCCATCGATGAAGGCAAGTTCGCCCAGGCTTTCCCCAGTTTTGGTCCGGAACGCCGCGGTGCGCCGGTCACGGCCTTTTTACGCGTGGACGAAAAACCGATCCGTTTGCGGGAAAAGGTTTACCAGCCTGACGTGGTCGTGGTTCTGGACCCCACGGTTATGAAAATCACCAAAGTTGACGCCGGAATGAAGCCGGGAGGAACCTTGGTCGTCAACACTCACCGGCCTATCGCCGACTTGCGCAAGGAATTCGGTTTCACCTGCCGCATCGCCGCGGTGGATGCCTCGCACATCGCCCAGGAAACCTTGGGTGTGCCCATTACCAACACAGTCATGTTAGGGGCCCTGGTCAAAGCCACCGGCTTGATTAAACCGGAATCCATGAGTGGCCCGCTGGCCAAACGGTTTGGAGCCATCGCCTCCAAGAACCAGAAGGCTTACGAATTGGCCTTTTCCGGAACGCATGTGGAGGAGTGACACCATGAAAATCGATGCTCTCATGAGTTGGAAAGAGGTGCCTTTGGGCTGTCATGTGGATCGACCGGGCAGCACCACGGATTTCAAAACCGGCGATTGGCGTTCCCAGCGACCCGTCCTGGACCGGGAAAAATGTATTTACTGTGGATTTTGCATGATATATTGCCCGGAAGGTTGTTACCAGGATCAAGGTCCCCAGGAAAAATATTTCGTGGCCGATTTGGACTATTGCAAGGGTTGCGGCATTTGCGCCCATGAATGTCCCAAAGACGCTATCGCCATGGTAACGGAGGAGGTCTAACGGTCATGTCCAAAAGAATAGGTATTGAAGTATCCTTGGCCGTTAGCGAAGCGGTCAAACTCGCGAATGTCGACGTCATCTCCGCGTACCCGATCACTCCGCAGACCCATATCGTGGAACACTTATCCGAACTGGTCGCCGATGGTGAGCTGGACGCCGAATTC
>JADFXS010000598.1:1170-1771 GCA_015233515.1 Deltaproteobacteria bacterium
GCCGCTGGTCATGGCCGAAGCCAACCGCGCCTTGTCCGCGCCCATTTCCATCTGGAACGATCACTCGGACGTCATGGCCGAAAGAGATACCGGTTGGATTCAACTCTTTGCCGATAACGGCCAGGAATCCCTGGACCTGACCTTGCAAGCCTTCCGGATCGCCGAAGACCATGACGTTCTCTTGCCCGTAATGGTCAACCTGGACGGCTTTACCTTGACCCATGTGATCGAACCGGTCATGATGCCCGATCAGGAAGAAGTAAACAAATTCCTGCCGCCCTACAATCCCAAGTTGTGGCTGAACCTGGACAAACCGATCAGCATGGGTGTTTTCGGCATTCCGGAAATCTATTACGAAACCAAAAAAGCCGTTGATGAGGCCCTGGTAGGTTCCATCAAAACCATCAAGCATGTTTGGAGCGAATTTGAAAAACAATTCGGCCGTAAGTATTCAACAGTGGAAACCTACAAAACCGAAGGCGCGGAGACCATTTTGGTCACCATGGGTTCCATCGGCGAAACAGCCATGACCGCGGTGGACGAAATGCGGGCGGCCGGATTGCCGGTGGGCCTGGTTCGTATCCGTTTGTGGCGGCCGTTC
>JADFXS010000598.1:1917-2292 GCA_015233515.1 Deltaproteobacteria bacterium
GTTTTGGGTTTGGGCGGCCGGGACGTCACCCGGGAAAATTTCCGGTATCTTTATGATCAGTGCCAGGTCTTGGCGAAAAAGGGTCAAGATCGGTTCGAAATGGTGGGGGTGATGGAATGAGCGATCTCTTCAAAGGGTATCAAAAAATAACCGCCAAGAATATACCCAAGGATGAACCATTGGCGCCTGGCCACCGGGCCTGTCAGGGTTGCGGTGAGGTACTGGCCCTACGAATGCTCTTGAAGGCTATCGGGCCGGAAATGATCGCCGTGTCGACCACCGGCTGCATGGAAGTCTGCACGACCACGTTCCCGACCTCTTCCTGGCGGATGCCATGGATTCACGTGGCCTTTGAAAACGCAGCCGCGGTTGCTT
>JADFXS010000599.1 GCA_015233515.1 Deltaproteobacteria bacterium
GGCTTTCGAAAGCTATTAAATCCAACAATTTTTCGATTTAGCCAATTACCCTCTTTAATGAAATCAACCAATTTGGCCATCAACAAGCCGACGCTTTATTCAAGCAAGTTTTTGCCAAATGGCCTCACGAGAGTGATTCCGCCGAATCTGAAAAATAGCCGCCAATATTATTTCAGGACAGCCAGATCACTCCTCGGAACATAAATCGAGAAAATTTATGACTATGGATGATAAAGTCATTACACCCCATAAGCAACAGACCTATTCCGACCCGACGCATTCCGAACTGGAAGAAGTTTTGGACTGGTTGTCTTTTATTGATCGCGTTGATGGAGACATGGAACTAGCCTTGGAGTTGGTCGAAATTTTCTTGGCCGGTTTGCCCCAGCAATGGAAGCAGATTGTGGACAATGTCGTTAGCGCTGATGCCTTGGCCGTCCGTAAGTCAGCTCATACCATCAAGGGAGCGGTCTCCAATTTTGGAGCGCATGAAGCTGTTACGGCGGCTCTAGCTCTGGAAAAAATGGCTCGTAACGGCGACCTGACCAGCGCCCCTGAAGCCTTGGCCCATTTAGAGATAGAAATCGGCCGGGTTAGAACGGTGCTCACCGCTTGGCGCGATAATAACTCTTCCAATGTATAAGACGGAATTCCGCCAGGCCTATTATCGTTCCTTGATGCCTCTTGTTCATTGGCCGCGGCTGACGCCGCCGGTGAATTGGGAAGAGGAGTTTGCTCGGAGCGGACCTCTGGAACTGGAAATCGGTTTCGGGAATGGTGAAGCCCTGGTCCAGCGTTCCGAAAAACGGCCGGAATCCAACCATATCGGTATAGAGATATCTTGGGAGTCCATCAAGCGGGCTCTGCGGCGATTGGCGGCCATGGGGTCGTCGAACGTCCGACTTCTGCAGATCGATGCTCACCTGGCCATGCTCCGTTTGTTCACCCCTCGATCCGTTCAACAGGTCCTGGCTTTGTTTCCCGCTCCCTGGCCCAAAGACCGGCATGTCCGCCGCCGGCTGTTTTCCACGAGCTTTTTACAGATTCTCGGAAACCGGTTGGTGGATACCGGCGAGTTTAAGATCGTGACCGATTACCAGCCGTTAGCCGATTGGATCTTGACGCAGGTCCCGGAAACAGGATTGGTCGCCCAACTGTCCACCACTCCGGCTCGTTTCCAAACCAAATACGAGCGCAAATGGTTGGATAACGGGCAGGATATTTTTTATGAGCTGACGTTAAGCAAACAACGGCACATCGAAGCGCCGGACGTGGAGGATTTTCAATTGCTGTCCGTTCGTCTGAAAAATTTCCATCCGGACACCTTTAAACCTATCGGTCAACAGGGCTTAATTACAATAAAATTCGAAGAGTACCTGTATGATCCCCAACGGAGAAAAGCCTTGGTCCGAACGTTTATCGCGGAAGAACGGCTTATCCAAGAAGTCTATCTCCAGATTGTCGATCGCGGCGAATACTGGCATCTCGGCCTGGACCATGTCACTAATGTCGTGCCCACAACCGGAGTCCGCCGGGCCGTGGAACTGTTGAGCGAGGCGGCCGGCCTCTAAATGCCGGCGGATTCCCCGGTCTTCATGAATTCCCGCATAAGCACCGTGGCGTAAGAGCCCTTGGGCAGGCTGAACTGGATCATCAATCCTCTATCGTGAGGCGCGATGGAAATATTATCGATTATCAACCTTCCCGGCCGTCGACTGCCTTCCAATCTGGCTTTGCGCAGCAATTCCGGAGTTACTTCAAAACGCTCGAATATTTCATGTTCCAATTGCCCGGGACTTTCTTCGGCCCAACGCATCTTTGTTCCATAAATAGGACCGGTATGAGTAATATGTCCGGAAGACATTCTGGTTTGCTCCACCGCTTCATCTTCCACTAGAAAAATTCCTCCGGTATCGGTCTTTTTAGCGATGTCGCCGGTCAGAATCCGGGCAAACCAGCCTCTCTGAATACGTTCAACCAGATAGGCATTGAACATCTCCGACTGCAGCGCCGATAATAAGAAACGTTTTTTCCAGTGCGACTGAGTTTTTCGGCCCTGGAGAATTTCCCGGCCTTGGGCCAGGTTCCGGCCGTCTTCCCCTTTGGGGAGTTGCAGGCTGCGGAGCTTCGAGGCGTTTTGTCCCACCACCAAGGCGAAGGTCAGGTTGCCGGTTTGAGGACTTTTAAGCAGTATGGACCAATTCAGCGGTGCGAATATTTCACCGATATGGCGCATGATTTCCTGCAGGGTCTCGTCGATGGTTCTGGCCCGGGAAATGGATTTGGCGACC
>JADFXS010000600.1:0-1782 GCA_015233515.1 Deltaproteobacteria bacterium
AGATAAAATAACTTTTATATCGGAAGCGGCCTCGGCCCTCCCGGTAATATTTCTTTTGGGCGCCTAGGCTTTATCTGATTGATTAACCGGATTGCTTAGCATACGGACTGGTGAATAAGCAATGAAAATGTAATTATCATGACCGGACGCCGAGGCTTCGGGTTTCCCTGAAGAGCCCTGGTTCGGGGTCGTCGTTTTAAAAAATCTTGCCAAGCCAAATTCATTTTGCTATGGGGGATAAGGATAACAGGGCGGGAACAAGCCGATTTCACCGGCGGATGAGCCGGTTCTCCGACCCTCACCGTCTTAGTCCGGAAAATTAAAACCATTTCACCCTCCGCGAGGTCGCCATGGCAAATTATAAAGTTCGCTTTTTACCCGATGACGTGACCGTCGAAGTGGAAGACGGCGCCAATCTGCTCCAAACCGCCATGATGGCCGGAGTCCATATCAACGCCTCCTGCGGCGGGGGCGGAGTCTGCGGCAAATGCCGAGCCATCCTTGAAAAAGGGGACCTGGAAACCGAAAAGACCGAGCAGATCAGCGAAGCGGATTACCGCAACGGCGTCCGGCCCGCTTGCCGGTCCCGCATTATAGGAGATGTGGAAATTCGCATCCCCGTCGAATCCCAGTTCGACGCCAAAGCCCTCAACCGGCCCAGACCAGGCGTCAATGCCGCGAGAATGGCCCAGGAACTGGGCGTCGACTGGATAAAAAGCGAAGGCAAGTTCAGTCCTCCCTGTATTAAAAAACTGATCAAGGTTACGCCGCCGGCCCTGGGCGACAATATCAGCGATTTAAACCGGGTCCTGGCCGCCCTCAAGACTCAACACGGCATCCACAATCTGGCCGTGGAATTCGAGGCCATCAAAGCCCTCCCCCGAGTCATGCGCGAAGGAGACTTCGAAACCACTGTCACCCTGGGCTATCGCCCCTCTCACGCCGAAGAGGAAGAAGCCGGCCGCATACGGCTCACCGATTTCCAGCCCGGCGACAGAAGCGGATTAAATTACGCCCTGGCCGTGGACATAGGCACCACCACCATCTATGTCCAGCTCCTCGATCTCATCACGGGCGAAATCCTGGACTCGGCCGGCGATTTCAATCACCAGATCAGCTACGGCGAGGATGTCATCAGTCGTATTGTCTTCTCCCAGCGAGCCGGCGGCCTGAAAAAGATGCAAGACCTGGTGGTTTCGACCATCAACGGCTTGATCGAACAAATTTTCAAGCGGCGTCGCCTGAACCCCGACGACATAACCATGATAAACGCGGCCGGCAATACCACCATGACTCAGCTCCTTCTAGGCGTGGACCCCAAACATATACGCTTGGCCCCATATGTCCCCACGGCCAATTATTATCCGCCCGTCCAGGCCCAGAAATTGGGTCTCAATGTGGCCGAACACGTCTCGATAAACGTCTTTCCCGCGGTGGCCAGTTATGTGGGCGGAGACATAGTGGCCGGCATTTTGGCTTCCGGCGTTCATCGCCGGCCGGAATTGACCCTTTTCATAGACCTGGGAACCAACGGTGAAATCGTGGTGGGCAATCAGGACTGGATGGCTTGCGCCGCCTGTTCGGCCGGACCGGCCTTCGAAGCCGGAGGGGTCAAATTCGGCATGAGAGCCACGGCCGGCGCCATCGAAGACTTCAACCTGAATCCTTACACCATGGAACCCATGATACTGACCGTGGACATGAAAAAGCCCAAAGGGATCTGCGGGTCCGGTCTGATAAACACCGTTGCCGGTCTTTTTGAAGCCGGGGTCATTGATGAAC
>JADFXS010000600.1:1875-2291 GCA_015233515.1 Deltaproteobacteria bacterium
CGAGGTGGATATCGACAACTTTATGCGCGCCAAGGCGGCCATGTACGCCGGATATCAAACCCTGCTGGAAAGCGTCGGGCTGACCATCCATAATCTGGACCGGGTCATCATAGCCGGCGGCTTCGGTCGGTACATCAATCTCGACAAGTCCATTACCGTGGGGCTGCTGCCCGAACTGGATTTGGACCGCTTCATTTTTATCGGCAACGGGTCCCTGCAGGGCGCGCGCCTGACCTGCCTCGCCAACGGGTTACGGCTCGAAGCCAAGGACGTGGTCAGCAAAATGACCAACTTCGAACTATCCGAAGTCCCCGCTTACATGGACCATTACGTCTCTTGCCAGTTCCTGCCCCACACCAGGCGGGAATACTTTCCCGAGACCTTACAAAAAGTGACCCAAACCAGATCGCTCCTAA
>JADFXS010000601.1 GCA_015233515.1 Deltaproteobacteria bacterium
TGATCAGCGCCGGAGCATTTACCGAACCGGACGCCGGAACGGATGCGGCCGGTTATAAAACACGCGCAGTTAAAGATGGTAATGATTACGTGATAAATGGCAATAAAATGTTCATTACCAACGGCACGGTTTGCGACTTTTATGTAACCCAGTGTGTCACTAATCCAGAAAATAAAAAACACCACAGCTTCAGCCAGATAATTATTCCCTCCGATACCCGGGGCGTTTCGCGGAGAAAGATTCGCGGTAAAATGGGAATTCGGGCCAGCGATACGGCCGAAGTCAGTTTTGAAGATGTCAGGGTACCGCAAACCAACCTCATCGGCCAAGAGGGCGCCGGTTTTTCTCAACTGATGCACTTCTTCGACACCTCGCGCGCCATGACCGCGGCCCAAGGTTTGGGTTTATCCCAGGGCTGCCTGGATGTTGCCATTAAGTATGCCAAAGAACGCAAAGTTTTTGGCGCACCCATCGGGACCTTTCAGCTGACTCAAGCCAAATTAACGGAAATGGCTATTCGTATTGAAGCGTTACGATCAATGGTTTATAAAACCGCCTGGCTCATGGACATGGGCAAACCGGATAATATGTTATCGGCCATGGCCAAATATTTTTCCGGCCAATCAGCCGTGTTTTGCGCTAACGCGGCCCTGGAAATCCATGGTGGTTATGGATATATCGATGAATATCCCGTCCAAAAATTCTACCGGGACGCCAAAATTTTGGAGATATACGAAGGCACCAAGGAAGCGGAAATCATGATTATTGGTAAAATGCTCATGAAATAATTCCGATGTTTCCAGATCAAGTAAACTACCACCGACAAGGTCGGTGGTAGTTTACTTATATATTAAATAGTTATTTCATTAAGTTGCCGGCGGGCGGGATGGAAAATAACGAGTCTTGCCGAGAGGAAAAAACTATAGTATGTTCACTGAGTACACTGGTTTGGACAGCAAGACGAAAGCAGAAACTATGGTAATAACCGGATTTATAAAAAAAACACTCGGCCCGCTGGCTGATCGTGCGCAATGTTTTTATCCCTTGGTGATTCTGGTCGGACTGTTAATGCTTGATATCGGTCCTGTCCGCGCCGATGAGCCATTCGCTTATCAGCATGTAGTCTCCAAAGCCCGCCAGTTGGCTGAGAGCCCGTTTCAGAAACCCGAAGGCGCGGTGCCAAAGTGGCTGACGGAAATCAGCTACGAGCAGTGGCAAACCATAAGCCACAAAAATGAAAAATCATTATGGCGTATGGAACATCTGCCCTTTGAAGTTCAACTTTTTCACCTCGGATATCATTACAACCTGCCGGTCAGGATCAATGTCATCGACTCCGGGAATGTGCACCCTATCAATTATTCCACTGATTTTTTTGATTTCAGCCAAATAGAACTGAAAGAAAAACTTCCCGAGGATATGGCTTTTGCCGGCTTCAAGCTGCTTTACCCACTTAACAGCGCAAAGCAGTTGGATGAAGTCATGATCTTTCTGGGGGCAAGCTTTTTCCGAGCAGTGGGTAAAGGTCAACGCTTCGGTTTGTCGGCTCGAGGTTTGGCTGTGGACACGGCCCAACCATCCGGTGAAGAATTCCCCTATTTCAAGGAATTTTGGCTGCAAAAACCCACGGATCAAAGTCAACAAATAGTGGTGTTCGGCCTATTGGACAGTCCCAGCACCACCGGGGCCTATAAAATCACGATCATCCCGGGCAAAGATACGATCGTCAACGTGGAAAGCACCCTGTTCCAGCGCCATCTGGTCCAGAAGTTGGGACTGGCGCCTTTGACCAGTATGTTTTATTATGGAGAGAATACCAACTGGCATGTTGCTGATAATTATCGTCCGGAAATTCATGATTCGGATGGTCTAAGTATTCATAGCGGTGGAGGAGAATGGTTGTGGCGGCCGCTGACGGTCACCGATCGCCTACTAGTCAACGCTTTTACGGTCACCAACCCGCAGGGATTCGGATTGATGCAACGGGATTTAAACTTCGACCACTATCAAGACCTGGATTCCCGTTTCGATTTAAGACCGAGCGCCTGGGTCATTCCGAAAGGGAGTTGGGGTGAAGGTCATGTTGAATTGATCCAGATTCCCACTCCGAGCGAAATACATAACAATGTCGTAGCTTTCTGGGTCCCTAATAGTATTCCGGAACGGGGACAACCCATTGAGTTAGCGTATTCCATACTCTGGCATCGTGCTGATTTCAAATCTTCCCACGCCGGTCGGGTGGTGTCTACTCGTTCCGGAAAAGGCCGTGACGAACTGGAGAGAAGATT
>JADFXS010000602.1 GCA_015233515.1 Deltaproteobacteria bacterium
ACGGCGAGCATCCTCGGCCGCGATTATCGTGGCTTTGCCATCCACGTAAGTCACTCGACTGGCAAACGAACCCAGGCTCAAGGGGCAGTTATCAGTATTGTTGTTGACGACCTTGACCGCGGAATATTCGATGCCCAGCACCTCGGCGCACATTTGAGCTAACACCGTTTTGCAGCCTTGGCCAAGATCACAGGACCCCACCGTCAGAACCACGGTGCCGTCCGGTTGAACTTTTACCTGTGCCTGACTGGCGTCCCCTCCGCCGCTCATGCCGGTGGGGTACAAACTAGCCGCTATACCAACTCCTCTTTTTTTCATGACTTTTACCCCCTTTTCTCTGAGGACATGGCTTTGAGATGGTCAGGCAGGTTCACTCCTGCCTTAGCGGCCAGATTTTGCAGGACTTCGACCATGGCCACGCTGTCGAGGACACGGCGGGTAGCGGTTTGCTCACCATTTCGAATGGCATTGATCATGCGTATTTCCCAGGGGTCCTTGCCAAGTTTGGCGGCAATCATATTCAATTGCACTTCCGTGGCGTAAACCGCCGGCGTAATGCCGAAACCGCGCATGGAACTGGCGGGCGGTTTATTGGTAAACACACAGTAGCCGTGGACTTTGACATTGGGGATGAAGTAGGGACCGGCAACCAGGTAACAATGCTTATCCACGACATAAGGATTCAAGGAAGCATAAGCCCCGGCGTCACGGTATGAAGTCACCTGTCGAGCAATAAGCTTGCCATCCTTGGTGACACCATCCTTGAGGATCATATCCCAAGCCCCATGGAAAGTGGAATAAAGCAGGTCTTCCGCCCGAGTCCAGCGCCATTTACAGGGTCGGCCGGTTTTCAGGGCCAGAAGGGCGGCGACGTGGTCGGCATGGATGTCGTTCTTGGCGCCGAAACCGCCACCCACGGTTCCACCGATGTAATTCACATCGGCATATCCCGTGTTGTGCCGCCAGGAGCTTCCGGTCTTGGAAGCCCACTGCTTGCATTCCACGTCACCCGGCTTCATCTGCAGGATGCCGCAGATCATGCCCAGGTGAAAGTAAAGAGCTTGGCTCACGGTATAAATAGTGAGTTTGGGACCGGCGTGGGGCACGGCCAAGGAAGTCATGGGTTCGAGCTGAGCGTGTTCCAGGGCCGAATGCACGAAATGGTTTTCTTCGATGAGATCAGCCTTGGCAAAGGCTTCATCCACATCCCCAAAAATAATCTGCCGATAAGGCCGGTCACCCCATTTCCACAAATTGCCGTCGGGCCGCACCTGGGGAGCGCCGGGTTTCATGGCTTCAAACATGTCGAAGACCGGCGTCTCTTCCTCCATTTCCAATTTAATCATTTCCAGAGCTTCCATGGCCGTGTCTTCATCAACGGCGGCCACGGCCGCGATGGGCATGCCTTTATAAGTCACGGCGTCGGCCGCCAGCACCGGTTGATCCGGGACCAATCCGAAAGCGTTGCAAGGCACATCGGCCGCGGTGATTACCCCGGCTACACCAGGCAAAGCCTCGGCCGCGCTGACATCCAGAAATTTGATCTTTCCCTTGGAGACCGGACTACGCAAGGCCTTGACCACCAGGGTTCCCGGGACGATAAAATCATCCACGAAACGGGTTTCACCGGTGACATGAGCCATGCCATCGTATCGTTTAACACTTTGTCCAACAACTTTAGTACTCATTTCTTCACCCCCAAACCGGCCATCTCATCAGCCGCCGCCAGGACCGAATCGATAATTTTGACATAGCCGGTACAACGGCACAGATTCCCGGAAAGAGCATCCTTGACATCTTCGCGGGTCGGCCGCGGATTTTTATCCAAGAGCGCCTTGGAGGCTAGAATCATGCCTGGAGTGCAGAAACCGCATTGCGCGCCATATTTCTCGTGAAAGGCTTTCTGCAGGGGATGGATATGGCCGGGTTTGGCGATCCCTTCCACCGTGGTTACTTCCTTACCCTGAACGCTCAGGGCGTTGGTGATGCAGGAACGGACCAGTTCGCCGTCCAGCAGGACCGAGCAAGTCCCGCAGTCGCCGGTATTACACCCCACTTTGGGACTGGTTATGAACAACTTATCCCTCAGGACTTCCAACAGAGTGGTTTTCAATCCGACTTGCACCAGGTATTGTTGACCGTTGACTTTAAGTTCCAATTGATACATTCTCGCCTCCTCTCTAGTGGGCCGCAATTTGGGTGAGGAGTTGCTTGACCACTGCGTTTACGGCCTTTTTACGATACCAAGCCGTGGCCCGACCATCGTCGATAGGAGAACAAGCCGCGGT
>JADFXS010000603.1:0-1217 GCA_015233515.1 Deltaproteobacteria bacterium
CATACGCCCGCGGTGCGCAGGCCGGAGGCCGGGACGTCATGTCCGCCCATTCGGCCAGGGCGTATAGGGCGGCGTCGTTCTGGATGTTCGGCCAGCCAAGGTCGGTTCCGGCGGTCAAGCGGTCCAGTTGTTTTGGAGTTTTTAAGTCCATCTGGATGAACTCATCCACCAGGCCGGAGGCCGGGGGCGTGGGATTTCGGTCGATCAGGCGGACCCGCCAACCGATTTTTCGTGCTAAATAGGCGGCTTCGACTCCCTGGAGACCGCCGCCGATAAATACAACCTGGTTCATATATTCAATCTGATACCGTCCAGATAAGATAGGCTGCGGGCATGCCGCCGTAAATTGCTTGAACCGCTGCCGGCCATGAGCAACCGTTCCAGTCCAAAGCCTACGCCGACCCAAGGCACGGTCACCCGCCAGGCGTCATCCATGGGCAAAGGTCCCATGGCCGCCGACCCGACTTCCAGGTCGTTTTCTCCGGCGACAACGTCGATGGTCTCGCCATATACTTCGGAAATTTCCATGACCAGTCGATAGTTATCGATGCCGGCGGCCTTCATGACCACGGCGATATATTCTTCCAACCGGGCCTGCCGATCGGCTTCGGCCAATCCCATTTGCACCAGGTTGAGCATGGTGAATTCGCTGGAATGTTCAGCGCCTTTCGATTCCTTGCGGAAGCACGATCCGACTTCGAAGATGCTCACCGGAGCGGGCCACAGGCGCAACAGATCCTTGAGAACCGCGTACAAATGCGGGGCCAGCATGGGCCGCAGGCATTGATTATTGTCCAGCCAGTAAACCTGGGCGGTCAGGGGGTGATCCGGACCGATCCCCATGCGCTTCAGAAAGGCCTTGGACATGATGATCGGCGTGGTGACTTGACAAAATCCGGCGCGGATCAAGGCGCTTACCAGCTCATATTCCAATTGGCAGAGGGCCGGCTGACGGCGGTGGAGGCGCAGGTCTTCCAGATGAGCCAAGCCGCGTCTGGTCAGTTCTTTTTCCATGACCTGGAAGTCTTTGTCACGTTCCACGGGGTTGGAAAACCGTCGGTCCAACTGCTCAAGGCCGGCTTCCAACTCCACCAGGCGCCGGCGTTGGGTTTCGGTCCAGACGTGCAACCGGGATTCATCCGGCGCTAGGTCGTTCTGATCGTTCACTTGGTCACTCTAATTCCCAATCGATGATCTTCGCCCGAAAGTCGTGGGCC
>JADFXS010000603.1:1242-2284 GCA_015233515.1 Deltaproteobacteria bacterium
CTATCGGCCGATTCGAGACCCGGCCCGAATATCCGGCCGGCGAGTCCAGGTCCGGTCAAGTTGGAGGGGGATCCGGGAGTTCCACCCGGCTAGGTGGGGTTAGAGCCCACTCGATCAGTCCGATCCATCCCCCAAATTCGTTTAAACCGCTTTTCTCGGCATTCCGAGAGCGATGTTTAATAACAGGTTGCGATAAAAAAGGGAACCGATGATCGACTTAAAAATCCTTATTTGGATCATAATCGCCTGGGATTTGCGTCGCCAGCATGGACAGGTACTCCAGGGTTTCCTTGGCCGCTTGTTCGTCGATTTTGTGGATGGCGAAACCGGCGTGGAGGATGACATAGTCTCCTGGCTGGACATCGTCCAAAAGAAGCAGGCTGATATTGCGTCGGGCGCCGGCGTGGTCGGCCACGCCCATGCCGTCCGGCTTAACTTCCAGGATTTGGGCGGGTAAGACTAAACACATTGGTGCGGAACTCCTTCAGCGTGGCTTCCACGCCGAGGCTCTTGAGTTCATCGAGGACCATCCGGCACAAAGCCGGTATTTTACTCGCGACCACCGGGGTCATGGACAGACCCCAGGTAGTGATATCTTTCGGTTCCACGGCAATAATAACGGTTTTCGGCGTCTTGGCGATCAAAGGCAGAACAGACATGGTTTCCACGAAGTCCACCTGATGCAGACTGTCCTTATACTTGGTCCGGTCCGGGATTTCCTCCCAGGGCACCCGGTACAGGTCGCCCGGCTGACCGCCCAATTTGGCGGCATCGACCACAATAAGGTAGTCGGCCCGCTCAATGATGGCGATAAGGGAAAGCCCCAGGACCCCGCCGTCGACTATTTCGACGTGGGTCGGAAAATCGTGGGTTTCATCCAGTTCATGGGCGACCCGCACTCCGACGCCTTCATCGGTCTGCAGGATGTTGCCGATGCCTAGAACGATAATATGATCGATATTCACTGGTTCGGAATCGGTCGACAAATTTTTTACCCGTTGTCCAGGCCGCTTAAGGCCGTTATATACCAAGTCGCCTTAAA
>JADFXS010000604.1 GCA_015233515.1 Deltaproteobacteria bacterium
TCCCCCCTGTACCTGGAAGCCTTGATAAATTATGAGGACCGCTGGTTCTATTATCATCCTGGAATAAATCCCTGGTCCCTGATCCGGGCCGCGGTCAATTATATTCGTCACGGTCAAGTGATTACCGGCGGATCGACTTTAACCATGCAGGTGGCCCGCATCCTGGAACCTCATGATCGGACCATAACCGGCAAGCTACGGCAGATTTTTCGGGCCATCCAACTGGAACTTCACTACAGCAAAACCGACATTCTGACGATGTATTTAAATTATGCTCCTTTCGGCGGACCTATCGACGGAGTTCAAGCGGCTTGTTATACATATTTAAGTAAGTCGGCGTCGGAACTCAGTCATGCCGAGGCCGCGCTTTTAGCCGTCTTACCCCAGGCGCCCAGTCGGCTGCGTCCCGACCGTCATTCGCGATCGGCGGCCAAGGCTCGGGACAAGGTATTGGACCGCCTGGTACAAGTTGGGATCTGGACTGGGGAAGCGGCCAGAGAGGCCAAGATGGAAAAAGTGGTCTGGCGTTTCGAGGCCAGGCCGTTATTGGCTCCTTTGCTGGCCCAGCACCTTCGAAGTCGGGCATACTCGTCCTCACCGGTGAGAACGACCCTCGATGTAGGATGGCAACAGATTGTCGCCGACCAGGTCCAACAATACATAATGACCATGCCAGCCCACACTTCCGCCGCCGCCTTGGTGGTGGAGAACTCCAAGATGACCGTCAAGGCTTACGTGGGCAGCGCCGATTTTCTGGATGACAGCCGGTTCGGCCATGTGGATATGGTTCGGGCTTACCGGTCTCCCGGATCGCTATTGAAACCATTTCTGTATGCGCTGGCTCTGGAAGAGGGATTGATCCATTCCGAGAGCCTGTTGGTTGATGCCCCGACATCCTTTTCCGGTTACCGGCCGCTAAATTTTAGCGAGGGTTTTTCCGGACCGGTCAGCGCCGGCGAGGCCCTGAACCGCTCGTTGAACATCCCGGCCGTGGACCTTTTAGATCGTATCGGGCCGAATTTCTTTGACGCCCGCTTGAAACAAGGCGGCCTGACCTTGAAGTATCCACACCAGGGAACTCCCAACCTGTCTATGATCCTGGGGGGAGTGGGGACGTCCCTGGAGGATTTGGTGGGAGCATACTCGGCGCTGGCTCGAGAAGGCCTGGCCGCCAAACCGCGCTATACCCTGGATTCTTCCTTGAAAGAAAGACGCATGATGAGTCCCGGGGCGGCGTATATCATTAGAAAAATCATGCAGGAAAACCCGCGCCCGGACCGTTCCGCCGGCCGCTTGGATTCAAAGCAACCAATAGCCTGGAAAACCGGCACTAGTTACGGCTATCGCGATGCCTGGGCCGTGGGAGTCACGGATAACTATACGGTGGGAATTTGGGTCGGGAGACCGGATGGGACCCCGTCGCCCGGCCAATACGGGCGGGCCACCGCCGCGCCGCTCTTGTTTCGCCTGATGGAAAGCTTGCCCCGTAAATCCATTCCCGCGGGGCCCGTACCGGAATCAGTCCGGCGCGTGGAGGTCTGCTGGCCCTTGGGTGGACCAGCCGAACAACAAGATGACCGGTTGTGTCATCAGCGACGCACGGCCTGGATATTGAACAACGCCGTACCGCCGACATTTCCGGATCGTATGGATCAGCACTGGTTGAGCAACCCGGTGACAGTCATGAACAATCCGCAAACCGGCTGACGGGTGGATGCCGATTGTCCGGTGTCTGATCCCGTGGAAATCAAAGTGGCCCGTTGGCCTAAAGCAACCTGGCCTTGGCTTCTGCCTCGAATACGTCAAGCTGCCTTGGTGCCCGGCCTGGATCCTTCCTGCCATAGAGAAGTGTCCTTGACTCCGGAGATTATTAAAATATTGAATTTGCAGCCGAATAGTATCCTTCGGCCTCAGGGGGCAGCCACGGAACTCCCGCTCATCCCATTGGCCGCCACCGGCGGTCGCGGCCGACTCTTCTGGTTGCTCAATGGTGAATTGATCGCCGAAGCCGAGATCGGGCAAATCCGGACTTATCAGTTTTTAAGACCGGGACGATACCGGTTATTGGTCATGGACTCGGCCGGCAACTATGATGATGTGGAGATAACTGTGTTGAGCGGCCATTTCCGTTTCACTCACGAGTCTGCCGGCCGTGCCCGCGCCGCCCTCCATTGAGCCGTCCGCCGTCAATCATCCCCGCTATCGGACTGGTTACGCTATCAGAACAAAACCATATCGATCTGGAATTTCATCAGTATTTTTTTTCACCTGAATGGGTAGACCC
>JADFXS010000605.1 GCA_015233515.1 Deltaproteobacteria bacterium
CCAAAATCGGTCCAACTTCGCGTTTCGCCGAGGATTTACGCGCCCTATCCGCGACTTGTTGGTGGATTTAGGCGAGAAAGTATGGGAGAGGGACCATGGAATATATAACGACCGAAAAATTCTCCTTTGTATCAATCGGGTTGGACCATGAGACCTTTGGCGTCCTCAACTTTTCCGGAAACGAAGGGCTTTCCCGGTGTTATGAGTTTGAAATATTTTTGGTTTCCGAAAAGCTCGACTTGGATTTGAACGAACTTTTGAAAAACCCGGCAGCGTTCACCATAAAACGGCCGGACGGCGATATCCCGTTTCATGGAATATTGGCCGAGATTGAATTGCTGCATGCTTATGGCAATTACATCTTTTACCGGGCCGTGCTAGTCCCTAAATTATGGTGGTTGCAATTGACGCACCATAATCAGGTCTTTCTGAACATGACGATGCCGGAAATCTTGACAGCGGTCCTCCTGGATGGCGGGCTCACCACCAACGATTTTGAATTAAGGCTGCTGAAGGATTATCCCACCTGGGAATATGTCTGCCAGTACGGAGAAAGCCATTTTGCTTTTGCTTCCCGGTGGATGGAACGGGATGGCCTCTACTACTATTTCGAACAGACTCCCAGCGGAGAAAAAGTTATCCTGACCGACACCAACGTAGCCCATAAGTTTATGGATGAAGGAGAAACCCTTCGTTATTCAACGCCGTCCGGCCTCGAATCTTCCCACCTCGAGGAGATCATCAGCCGATTCACCTGCCTGCGGCATATGCTGCCTCGTAATGTTTTACTCAAGGACTACAACTATCTCCGTCCATCCATGGAAGTCAGCGGACAGGCTCAAGTGCTGGAAAACGGTCGAGGCGATATTTACATTTACGGGGAACATATTCGTCTGCCGGAAGAGGGCGCCAATTTGGCCGCGATTCGGGCCGAAGAGTATAAAAGCCGGGAAAGCCTCTTTAACGGACAAAGCACCGTTCCGTTTCTCAGGCCCGGCTATACATTCAAACTCGAAGGTCACTTCAAGGATGATTTCAATCAGGTCTACCTGACTCGCGATATCAGCCATGAAGGCAATCAAACCGGATATCTTATTTCCGGTCTTAAAAGCATCCTCTCCGAAGTTGAAACCAGACCGTTTTATCGCAACACCTTCACGGCCATTCCCGCCCTGGTCCAGTTCCGTCCGGAGCGAAAAACGGAAAAATCGCGAATTTACGGGGCCATGAACGCCAAAATCGACGCGGCCTCCAGCGGCCAATACGCCGAACTGGACGAACACGGGCGATATAAAGTCATCCTGCCTTTCGATCTGACAGGTCGCAAGGAGGGCAAGGCTTCCGCCTTCCTTAGAATGATGCAGCCCTACGGCGGGTCGGACCACGGCATGAACTTTCCTTTACACAAAGGGACCGAAGTCCTTTTGATCTTCATCGACGGCGACCCGGACCGTCCGGTAATCGCGGGAGCCGTGCCCAATCCGGAAAAACCCTCCCTGGTTACTTCCCAGAATCCGTCCAAGTGCCTGATCACCACCGGCGGACAAAATAAAATTCACATTGAAGACGAAACAGGCAGTGAGCGTATCCTGATGCACAGCCCCAAGGCCAACAGCTTTATCCGCCTGGGGACCCCGAACGATCCGCCTTGGGACCCGTCCACTTCGACCACCTCCACTTCGACCACTTCCACTACGACGACTACCTCGTCCACGACGACCACGTCGTCCACCACCGCGACCACCACCACGGGCGGTACCACGACCACTACATCCGCCACCGCCACCACGACCACTACGACGCTTTACTTTTCCAAACCCTATACCGGCCCGGCCTGGGGGACAACTCCCGAGTACGATTTCATGACGCCGAACAAAGACGGCATAGCCCTGGTCACGTCTCAAGGACTGGACGTAAAAGCGGCCACTTCCAACACTGTTATCCTGGGCGAAAACAGCAGTAATATTTTTGGGCTGGACATGAAAAACGTCTTTCTCGGTCGCGAAGACCTGACTTTCGGCGGCCGCTTGAACATAACCTCCCCCGGAGTGGTCAACTGTATCGGCGGAAGTGTCGCCACCGTCGGCGCCGTGAAAAACGTCGCCTGGGGTTCCAAAGCCCAAGCGGTCGCGAACAAGAACAGCGCCTTGGCCGCGGAACTTAAAGCCATCGGCGAAACGACCAAGGCCATTGGCGAAGCAACCGAGGCCATCGGCGCCAATACCGAGGCCATCGGCGATAGAACCGAAGCCATCGGGGTCAAGACCCAGGCCATCGGCGA
>JADFXS010000606.1 GCA_015233515.1 Deltaproteobacteria bacterium
CAAAATGACGCGGAGGAAGCTACTGAAGCCTCAACTATTTTTTATCTCCATTCTTCTCTCCTCTTGAGTGGACGAATTTTAAAGAGAATATTAGATTTCTATGACAGCATTTTTGAGATTTCCGGAAAGGATCAGGCGGAAATTTACCGGAATATGGGCCTTAGCCGCCTAAAACGGAAGTTCCCTTTTAGAGACGTGTTGGTGGTAGCGGTAACATATTGAATAAAAAATTAATTTCTACTTTCGTTCAGCTTTTTCTTAGTGTCTACCTTTACATTTGACTTGGGCAAGGCCGCAGGCAAATTTACCAGCAGTGCATCCAAAAGGCCTTTCGTCCTTTTGTCGGGATTAGGCAGGCGCAAAAATGAGGCCCCGCCTTTGATCGACATTTCCATGGCGCACAACCGGTTCAAGCAATCGAGCCCTTCTTCCACGGTCAGATCAAAACCAGCCCAGGCCTTTTTGAGCGCCCTTACCATCAAATAGGCCAGCATGACCACCAGGACATGCCCTCGCGTGTTCGGCTCGGTGCGCACAAAAACCGGCCGCACCTCCAGATGGTCGGTCTTGCTGGTCCGAAACGCGGTTTCCACCAGGGCCAAGTCTTTGTAACGATCATGAACCGTTTGGGCTTCAGCCGCCTCGACCGGGAGATCGGTCTTCAAGGCGTAACATCCATCGAGTTCCGCGATTTCAGCGAGATACTCCTCATCCACTTCCACTTTGACTCTCCGGTTCTCGGCGGTCACTCTGACGAACGAGCTTAAGCCCAAGCGGCCTTCTTTTTCCGAAACTAATTTCCAGGCCTTGTGTTGGTCCGCCTTGGGATGCTCGGCCAAATATTGATTCTGCTGATCCGCCAAGGCTTTGAGCGCCGCCAGTTTCGATGTCCGGGAGGCGGCCATTTCCTGGGCGCGCATGGGATTGCGCCGAAGAATGTAGCGGACGCCGCCGACCTCGGCCTCGCACAATTTTTCGTCGAAAAAACCAATTTGGAAAACGTCCTTCTTGATCATGGCGCGTATTTGCGGCTTGGTGATGGCGGTGATGTAATGGAAACCGACTTTGGCCAACTCCTCGATCTGGCCGCTTTTGATCATGCCCCGGTCGCCAACGAAGGTGACCCGCTCACAGCCGAAACGATCGGCCGCCTTTTTGATCTGAGACTCGAATGTTTGAAGATCGGAGGTATTTCCTTGAAAGACCTCGGTGGAAACCGGTTCGCCGTCCTGGTCGCACAACAGACCTATGACAATCTGTTTTTTGCCTCGCTTCTTGTCGCGGTTGTAACCCCAATCGGCCAGTTCGTTTTGATCCCCCTCCAGATAGCTTGAGGTCACGTCATAGAGAAATAGTTGAGGCTTGATTTCGCCTCGGCGGGCCAAAAACAAACGGTTTTCGATTTCCACCTGGTTTTCCGACAGCCAGGTCAGGTTCTCATAAAGATTGTCTTCGGTAAAGCCCCGCTCAAAGCCGATGACCGAGGCGGCGGCGTGGGTCTTGGCCAGCCGCACCGCTGAGAGACGGGAGCCTTGATCGAGGACCCTGGCGATCACTTGCCACAGGGCCAGCTTACCGTCGTGATCCGAGCCCAAGGCTTTTTCGATTCCCAGACTCTTGGCGGTCTGAAACAGCGTGAAAACGCCGCCCACGCTCGGTCCTTGGGTCAGAGTCACGTCCTGAAGGGAACCTAAGACGGAAAGATCGCTTTTGTGCTTCAGGGCTAGTTCAATGGCGCTTACGATTTGGTCGGGATACTTGGTTAGATTGAGCAGCGTTCTTTTTTTGACAGCCGATCTTGGCGCTCCCGGCTCCCGATATGACTCCCTGAGTAGGACCCGTTGATAAACTTTGCCATTTTGCTTGGATGTGGCTCTCTCGACGTACATAATGTCTACCATTATATATATTTATAATTTAATGTCAAATAGTTTTTTAATATTTTTGTGGCTACCAATTTGGGCGAAAAATAATACTTTTGTCTTGTTTTTCAAAAAGTTAACGCTTTTCGGCGGGGGAACTTCCGTTCCAACGGCATATACACCGCCGAGCAGGTTGCGGAACTGCTTCAAGTCAGCAAAGCCTTTGTTGACCGGCTTCTGAGAGACGGTCTCATCAAGGGTTTCAAAATTGGGAAGTTATGGCGCGTCAATCAATCCGCCCTGGACGATTACTGCGTGTCATGCGCCAACAGCGGTAAAGGGAAAAGGAGCCTTAGCCCCAAAGCGAAAACGAAAATCCAGTTTCATGCCAATTTAAGAAGCCATGAAAAACTACCTG
>JADFXS010000607.1:0-653 GCA_015233515.1 Deltaproteobacteria bacterium
TCTTCTAACAGCCACATTAGCTTGCGGTGCATGGCCTGGTTGTCTTCCCACTCGAACCTCATGCCGTTGTGTCCGTCCTGATTCAGTTCCTTGATCTGGCCCAGAGCGGTGATCAGCACCGCCTTGCCTGCCGCCATATACTCCAGCAGCTTCATCGGAGAATTGTAAAACAGGTAATACCCGCGGTAGCTGGCCATGACCATAACTTCGCCGTTGGTGGGGTTCATGACCACTAAGGCCGTGGAGTATGCGCCCACGTGAGGCATGAGGCCCATGGCCCAAGATTGCAGCGCCGGGTCGACCGTGGTTTGGACAAACAAGGCATGGCCCTGTTCGTCCTGAATGGTAAAGGAGTGAATTTCATCGGACTTCAAGGGGCGCTGGCCGATGATGTCCGCCAACTGTTTTTTGCCTAACTCTTCAGGCGGTCCGGGAACTTGGCCGGACCCTGGCGGCCGGACGACGACGATTTCCGGCGCGCCGGATTTGGTTGGAGGAGGGGTGTCGGTTTTGTTTTGATTCCCCGGGTCGGCTGTTCGGCCGGCGGTTTGGTCGGCCGCTTCCTTGGTTTCCCATCCGATCTTAACGGCCAAATATTTGATCAGCTTCGGCGCTTGGTTGACCGCGATCAAAGCCGATCCGATAAAGACCAA
>JADFXS010000607.1:697-1335 GCA_015233515.1 Deltaproteobacteria bacterium
ACCGAGGCGTATTCGCCGATGGTCTGATAAGGCCTCTACCGGTCCGGGACCGTTGATCCATGTTTTTCAAGTCTCGAGGTTCAGGTCGACCGGGATGGTTTTGCTATCCGGTCCAAACCACCCATGGATGCCCGGAGCGCTTCGGGGATAATTACTGATCCGTCAGCTTGCTGATAATTTTCCAGAATGGCGACCAAGGTCCGGCCCACGGCCAGTCCGGACCCATTCAATGTATGGACGAATTCCGGTTTCTGGCCGGGTGAGCGGCGGAAACGGATATTGGCCCGCCGGGCTTGAAAGTCGGTAAAACAGCTGCAGGAGGATATTTCCCGATATTGTCCTTGTCCCGGCAGCCAGACTTCAATGTCGTAGGTTTTGGCTGAAGAAAAACCCATGTCTCCGGTGCACAGAACCATAACTCTATAATGGAGACCAAGGCCTTGCAGAATTTCCTCGGCGTCGTTTAAAAGTTTTTCCAGTTGGTCGAAGGAGTCTTCCGGCCTGGTAAACTTGACCAGTTCCACCTTATCGAATTGATGCTGGCGGATCATGCCGCGAGTGTCTTTGCCGTGAGCGCCGGCTTCGGCCCGGAAACACGGCGTGTAAGCCGTATAGCTGATCGGCAGGTTGGAAGCATC
>JADFXS010000607.1:1345-1910 GCA_015233515.1 Deltaproteobacteria bacterium
GATTTCGCCCCGGTGGATGTTGGTGACCGAAACTTCGGCCGTGGGTATCAAATAATAGTCCCAGCCTTCCAGCTTGAACAGATCGTCCTTGAATTTGGGCAGTTGCCCGGTGCCGATAAAAGACTCGGAGTTAGCCATAAAGGGCGGCAGAACTTCGGTGTATTCATGTCGAGTCGTATGCATGTCCAGCATGTAATTGGTCAAACTTCGTTCGAGGCGGGAAGCGGCGCCTTTGAGCAGGGCAAATCTACTACCGGCGATCTTGGCGGCTCGGGAAAAATCCAAAATCCCCAGGTTTTCGCCGATGTCCCAATGATTCAGCGGGGTAAAGTCAAATTTCGGCGGAGTTCCCCAGGTGCGGACTTCCACATTGTCTTCCGCGGACCGGCCGATGGGGACGGAGTCATGGGGAACGTTGGGAATCTGCAACATAAAATCATGAACCGCCTGGTCAGCGGCGCTGGTTATCGGGTCGAGTTCCTTGATGCGGGTGGAGACGGATTTCATTTGATCGATGAGAGCGGAGGCGTCTTGTTTGGCTTTTTTCAAATCCGTGCTCTGCTGG
>JADFXS010000607.1:1966-2276 GCA_015233515.1 Deltaproteobacteria bacterium
GTCTGGTAAACGCGGCAATATCCAGATCGGACTGGGGTTGCGCCAGCATTTCCTGGACCCGATGGAATTTTTCGCGGATAAATTTAAGGTCTAACACGGCTCGGCATATCCTCGGTGCTTCCTAAAATATAAATTAAAAGTATCACGAGGTTAATCGGCGGGTCAATATCAAAGCATGTCCTTGTCATGCGGATGCAATGAATCACGAGTTTTCGGTCCGATCAGCCACTGTCTCGTCGCCGCGGAGGAAAGTCAGGGCCGCCTCGCGGTCATAAGACTTTTCCAGTTTGGCCACGGCCAGGGCGGCAAT
>JADFXS010000608.1:0-559 GCA_015233515.1 Deltaproteobacteria bacterium
TGGTTAGGCGAATGGCAATACAGGTGTCGGTTTGGGCGCCCGGACCGAAATAACCGATAGCTCCGCTATATGGGCCACGGGGGTGTTGCTCCAGTTCGCCAATGATCTGCATGGCTCGGACCTTGGGAGCGCCGGAGACCGTTCCGGCCGGGAAGCCCGCCTGAAAAGCATCCACCGGGTCGAGGTCCTCTCGTAAGAGTCCTTGGACTTGGGAGACGATGTGCATGACGTGGCTGTATCTTTCCACGGTCATGTATGGATGGACGGTGACCGACCCGCTCGATGACACTCGCCCGGCATCGTTTCGGGCTAAATCTACAAGCATGAGATGCTCGGCCCGTTCTTTTTCGGAATCCATCAGTTCTTTTTCCAGGGCCAGGTCAACTGCAGGATTTTCGGAACGATGTCTGGTCCCGGCGATCGGCCGCAGAGTCACCGTCCCGTTTTTCACTTTGACCATGGGTTCCGGCGAAGCGCCCGCAATCTGGAATCCGTTGAAATTCAGGAAAAACATATAGGGTGAGGGGCTGCGCCCTCTCAGAAAAAGATAAAAAGAGAA
>JADFXS010000608.1:581-2276 GCA_015233515.1 Deltaproteobacteria bacterium
AGATCAAAAGAGAACGGGTCCACGTTAGTTTCACCTTGATAGCGGTCAGCCAGGACAACCTGGAAAATATCTCCGGCGCGGATATATTCTTTGGCTTTCACTACAGCGGCCATATAATTTTCCCGAGAAGGCAAGGTGATTTTAACGGTTGCGGAGTTGGCGGGGATTTGGACGGATTTGGTCAGCAATTCGCGGGTGTCCCGTATTTTGGCTTGGGCTTGAGCCTCGGCTTTATCCAAGCCGACCAGGGTCATGACCCGCCGGGCGCGGTCAAAAACCACAAAGCGGGATGGGAAGACCAGTCTGGCCGTGGGCAAGGTTCCGGCCTTGGCGGGAACTTGAGGTTCGATCAAACGGATGGCGTCATACCCGATATAACCCATCAATGATCCAACCGCGGGCAAATGAGGCGTTTGCGCCAAACTGAACTTTTTTAACATTCCTCTTAGTTGCGGGAAAAAATCCGTTACCGGATACGAAGCCGTTCCGGTTTCATCATCGACGACCAGTTTTTCCGGCCATAAGGTCAAGGACAGGAGGGGATCCCAGGCAATAATGGACTATCGGCCTACAATCTCGTGTGCTTCAACACTTTCCAGCAGGAAAGAGTCGGGTTGGCGGCGACAGAGTTTCAAGTAGGCCGATACCGGTGTTTCCAGATCGGCTAAGGCCTCTTGAGTAACCATTTGCAAAGTCATGGGTCATCCTCCTGACGATAGAAATAAAAAAGGCCCATCGTTTCATAACGATGGGCCTTAACGGCTTGTTGAGGTATCAGTTTATTCGATCAAAAATTAAATCTGCACCTCCCGACCCATCGTCGTCAAGGTGCGCCACCACTGAATTTGAACGGAGGCGGTCCGATTACCGGGCTGAGCCGGTGTCGAAAGAGACGAAATGGGTTGCGGGTACGTTTCCATAGTGAAGTAATCCTAAACTGACATGGATGAGTCTGTCAAGAATATTTTTTACGACATGATAACCGGACGCGAATTCACATCCTGATTATTAGCGGTCGCCGTTCGGTATCATTTTATATAGTCCGCCAAAGACAGCTTGGTGATTAAGGATGTGGCGGCGAGACTGGCCTGATAAGCCGTTTGTTTGGTCTGCAAGGCCGTGATGGCTTTCTCGTAGTCCACATCTTCATATCGGGACATACGGTCCGTGGAACTCGCGTCCACATTGCCAAGAATATTGACGATGAACTGGTTACGGATCAGATACGCGCCGCAACGGGAATTATTGCTGGTCAGTTTTTCCAAGGCATCGTTGAGTTTAGGCAGTTCGTCGGCGACCTTGGTCGCGTCATGACTGCGCAGGGCAAATTCCAGCCGGGACAAGGTGTCCAAAACATTGTCCTGGGCCCCGTTGCCACCCAAAGCCGCGTTACCGGTGACATTCATCTTTATTTGAGTATCGGTATTGGCGTTAACCTTTAAGCTTTTATCATTTCCGACAAAATATCCGACATCCACCTCAAAGCGGTCACCTCGCAGCAAGGGAGACCGGTCTCCGGGAAACAAGGTGTTGTCGTTGTCAAAACGGATATTAACGCCGTGATTGGCCTGATCCAGTGAGTTATTTCCGCCGGTCAGACTGCGGTACGGACAGCAGGTTATCGGATCATTCCCCAAAAGACTGACCGTGGCGGTTTTCCCCTGAGGATAATGGACCAGGTTCGCCGTGACCACG
>JADFXS010000609.1 GCA_015233515.1 Deltaproteobacteria bacterium
CGGCGGCAAGGATAGCTGGGCCTTGCTAAATATTCTGGTGGATCGCCAAAAGCGCGTTCCCATAGACTATAAGGTGGAGGCCGTTCATCTGGACATGGGTTATGAAGACCCTCGGGAAGCCGCGGTCCTGCAAGACCAAGTAGCGGCTCTAGGAGTGTCTTGCCATCTGGAATCCACCAACTACGGTCGGATAGCACATTCTGAAGTCAACCGGGAGAACCCCTGTTTTCTCTGCGCCCGTCTTCGCCGCCGGCGTCTTTTCGAGCTGGCCAAGGATCTTGGATGTTCAAAGGTGGCGCTGGGGCACCATAGGGACGATCTGACGGAAACCCTTCTGCTCAATATTTTTTATAGCGGCGAGATCAGCACCATGATGCCGGTCCAGGAGTTTTTCGGCGGACTGTTGACCATAATCCGGCCTTTGTGTATGGTGCCTGAAGATAAAATAAAAAAGGCCCTGAACGGAGGGAAGTGGCCGCGGGTGGTCAATGCTTGCCCCAGCGGCGCCCAATCCAAACGGCGAGAGGTGAAAGAGCTTATCGCCGGTTTGAGCCGCGACAATCGAAAGGTCAAAGGCAATATTTTCCATGCCCTATCCAATTGGCGCGCGGACTATCTGCTGCCTAGGACCGCGCCTAAACCCGCTCCAGCCGCCGGACAGGGGCCAAAGAAGAATAAGAAACTTTTTTCCAGTCTATTAGACTCAAAGGAGGGGCCTGAAATGACGGAGGATCTTCGCCGCAGAAAGCGGGTCCACTATAAAACGGCTGTCACGCTGACCACCCCGGATAAAATATTGGAGAATCTTTCTTCCAGAGACCTCAGTTTGAAAGGCGTTTACGTCGAAACCAAGGATATGCTGCCCATTGGGACCGAGGTGGAAATAGTGGTGGACTTGGCCGGCAGCTCCAGCCTTTTGTCGCTCCGGATGGTAGGCCGGGTGGCAAGGTTAGACGCCGACGGCATGGGCCTTGATTTTTTGGAAGTCGACCTCGACAGTTTTTTCCACTTGCGGAATATTGTCCTTTATAATGCGGACGATCCAGCCGAGGTGGACGACGAACTGGTCACCAGGCCGGCTTTCATAGATTTGGAAAAATGAACAAAATGACCAAAAAACAGAGGTCGACCATCAGCCTGCTGGAAAAACTGGCCCGAGCTCGGGGCCTGAGAATTTCTTATGGCGATCTTAGATTTGCCGGGCTCAAACTTAAAGGCGGCTTGTGTGAGTTCAGAGGAGAAACCTGGGTGGTTATGGACAGGAGGCAGCCATTTGACGATCAAGTGGATATTTTCCGGGAAGCCCTGAACGGACGGGAATTCACGGAAGAACTGGGGCCTGACCTGAAAAAAATTTTAAATATCGACGCCCCCGCGGCCTGAAGCGGTCGCGAGGCGTCCCCTTTCTAAAGAAATGTTCAATATACCGCTTTTTAGACGGGTTTCACTACTTGCCGTCCGGTCTCTTCGGAAACAGTTTCGCCCATGGCGCAGGGAAAGAGTCAAGAAATGACCGACGGCTCGCCAATCATCCTGATCGTGGATAACGAGGACGATATCCGCTTAAGTTTAAGAGTTTTTTTTCGCACCGCCGGTTATAGCGTCCTCGAAGCCAATAACGGCGCCAAAGCCCTTGAACTCCTGAGAGCAGCCAAGATAGACGTTTTATTGACGGATTATTTGATGTCGCCGGTTAGCGGCCTTGATTTGCTCAGAAGCGTCAAGGCGGAACAACCCGAGGTCAGGGTTGTTCTATTCACGGGCTATAGTTCCGAGGATGTAGTGATAGAAGCCTTGCGCGCCGGGGCTGATGAATTCTTCAAGAAACCTTTTAACTACACCTCACTGCGATCGGCGGTAGAGAATATTTTACAGCGTCGTGACGCCCTGAGGCGACCGGAAAGAGATGTCGGTTTCCTGGTCCGCGAGGAAAAGGAAATTGTGCTCGATAATGAACCAAAAAAAATTCCGGGCGTCGTCAATCAACTCCTGGTCAACGCCGGAAAATTTTTGAACAAAGCTCGTTGTCGAGAGCTGTCGGTCGCCCTTTATGAAATCATTCTCAACGCCGTCGAGCATGGAAATTTGGAAATTTCCTATCAGGAAAAGTCATCGAGTCTAAGCTCGGGAGAATATGAAAGGCTGATCGAGGCCAGACAGGCCGAGCCTAGGTTGGCGGCCAGAAAGGTCTTCATAGGTTATCTTCTGAATGACGATGGCCTTCATTTCACCATTCGCGACGAGGGAGAAGGCTTTAACTGGCGGGAGC
>JADFXS010000610.1:0-1761 GCA_015233515.1 Deltaproteobacteria bacterium
CCCGGCCGAGGACGTGGCCGCCATCATTTTCGAACCGGTCCAGGGCGAGGGCGGATATATCTGTCCGCCGCCCAGATACGTGGAAGCTCTGGGCAAATTGGCCAAAGAGAAGAATATTCTGGTTATCTACGATGAAATCCAGAGCGGCATCGGCCGGACCGGCAAGTTTTTCGCCGCTGAACATTACAACCTGGAACCGGATATCATTTGCATGGGCAAGGCCGTCGGCGGCGGTTTTCCCTTGGCGGTCGTCGGCGCCCGGAAGGAAATCATGAGCCAGTGGTCCACCGGCGCCCACGGGACGACTTTCGGCGGACATCCCACCGCCTGCGCCGCGGCTCTGCCCATCATCAAGACGGTTTCCGATCCCGCGTTTCTTAAGAACGTGACCGAACAGGGAGAATATTTACGATCCCGGCTCCGGGAACTGCAAGCCCGCTTCAGAGCCATCGGTGATGTCCGGGGCCTTGGCCTGATGAATGCCATAGAAATGGTCAAGGGGGACAACATCCCCGATCCCGACCTGGCCAAGCATGTCATTCAAAACCTTCAGGCTCGAAAAATTTTGCTGCTCAACTGCGGAGTTTACGGCAACGCTATCCGGTTCATTCCACCGTTGAATGTCGAGCGGAAACTTTTGGACGAAGTCGTCGACGCCCTGGGTGAAGCCCTGATAGAGGAGACGAAAGCTCACTAAGCTTGCTCTAAGGCCCTAAAATGGACCAAAGGGTTGGCTGACTTGCTCGATCCTCCGAACTCTTATAAAAAAGAGAGCGGAGGATCGACTTATTCCCGGCCAAGTGTGACTATTAAAATGTGATCGAGGGCCCATCAGGGTTCATGACCGTGAATTTTCTCCCGGCCGGAGCCGGATTATAGGTTGAATTATGGACGAAAAACTAAAACAAGCCATGATAGGGATAGTCGGTCCCGCCAATTTTACCGATCGATTGGTGGATTTGATCTCCTATTCCTATGACGCCTCGGAAGAGCGCCATCGGCCCGAGGCCGCGGCCTGGCCGCAGAACACCGACCAAGTGGCGGCGATTTTAAAACTGGCCGGACAAGCCGGCTTATCCGTTATCCCGCGCGGCGCCGGAACCGGTTTGACCGGTATGGCCGTGCCCATACGCGGCGGTCTGGTTCTGGATCTAAGCCGCATGAACCGGATTATGCGGATCAGCATCGAAGACCGGCTGGTCGTGGTCCAACCCGGGGTGGTATACGCCGACCTGCAGCAGGCCTTGTCGCCTTACGGCTATTTCTTTCCTCCGGATCCGGCTTCCGGGGCGGCCGCCACCATAGGCGGCAATGTGGCTACCAACGCCGGCGGCATGAAAGGGGCCAAATATGGGACCACCAAGGATTACGTTCTAGGCCTGGAAGTGGTTCTGGCCGATGGTTCCATTCTGCGGACCGGATCCCAGTGCATGAAATGCGTCTCGGGCTACGACCTGACCAACATTTTCGTCGGTTCGGAAGGCACGTTAGGCATAATCACGGAAATCACTCTCAAGGTTAATCCCAAACCTCGGGCCACGAAGACCTGCGCGGCTTTTTTTGACGATCTGGCCGTCACCGGCAAGGCCATCAGCGCGATCATGCGCTCCGGCATCATTCCCACGGTTCTGGAGTTGATGGACCTGCCGACCGTCCTGGCGGTCAACCGCATCACCGGCCTGGGTCTGCCGGAAGCCAATATGCTTTTGGCCGAGGCGGACGGTTTTACTCCGGGTGAAGCCGAATTTCAGATCGCCGAGG
>JADFXS010000610.1:1785-2268 GCA_015233515.1 Deltaproteobacteria bacterium
TCTCGGCCCATCAGGCCAGGGAAGTGATCCTGGCTCAAACCCCGGATGAAGTCCAGCGGTTTTGGAAGGCCCGACGATCCATTTTCAACGCCTTTAAAAGTATGACCCGTAATCTTTTGGTGGAAGACGTCACGGTGCCCTTAAGCCGGGCCACGGAAATGCTGGTCGGGCTCCAGGAGATCGGGCGCCGTCGCGGCCTGACTATCGCCACCCTCGGTCACGTGGGCGACGGCAATTTCCACCCCAATATTCTCTACGACGCCTCCAAGCCGGGAGAAGCCCATCAGGCTGAAGAAGCCGTGGCCGACCTGTTTAATTTGGCCATCGCCCTGGGCGGCACCCTGACCGGAGAACACGGCATCGGCCTGACCAAGGCTAAATTCATGCCCCTGGAGCACAACCCCGTGGCCATGCGCGTCATGAATGACCTGAAAAAGACTTTTGACCCGAATTACCTCCTCGATCCCGGGAAAATGGGTCTGG
>JADFXS010000611.1 GCA_015233515.1 Deltaproteobacteria bacterium
GGACTCAAATTCTATCTTGCCGGTCGGGGGATTTATGCCCGAAGCGGTCAGGCTGTCCGTCAAGGCCTGGTATTGGTGAATTTTGACCGATTCTCCCAGAATGGCGTAGATAACGGCTTCACCGATATTCAAAAGGGAATCGCCCATACGTTCCAAATAATGGAGAATCATCAAGCAAGTGATCAAGTTGCCTGTTTCGCCGCCGGCCCGCAAATCAGCCAGTATCCGGTTGAAGTGCCCACCGTAAAGCTGATCCAGTTTGAACTCGCTCTGGCAGATACGATAAGCCTGGGTGACATCGCGAGTTTCCAAGGCCGGTTGAACACGCTCCAGGCCCGCCAGGACCTCTTCAAAATACGACTCATATTCAAAGTAATTAATAAAACCCGGGTCGGTCAAATGACCGGACTGTCGCAGCATGTTAACGGCAAAGTCGGCGATGCGCTCCAAATTGACGGCGATAGTGTTGACGGCTCTTAAAAGATTGACCTGGCGCTTTTCCAGGCGACCGCCGGATTGAAGCAAGGCATAGGTTCGATCTTGTATCAAGGATTTGAGAGTGTCTATATAATCATCCCGAGAGTTGATCCGGTCCACCAGGGTCCGGTTGGGCTCGGCAAAAAATTGCAGCGTCTGTTCCACTTGCGCGGAGACTTCGTGGACCATGAAACGTAAATTTTGCGTAACGGACGACAACATACTCCCGGACGTCTCATTCTTCCGTCAAAGGCTTGATCTGTAACGATCGGTTTTGCGGTTTCTTGGGAGCAATACCTTCATTCCAACGTAATCTGACGGCCAGACGGACTTCATCACCTTTACGCCGAACATCGACATCCATATTGACCAAACCTTGCGGTTTCAGGATCAGGATCTGGTCGTCGGAAGAAAACCTCAGGGCGCCGGTTTCAAAACCTTCTTTCAGAGCCGATAAGTAATTGATAATGGATTCGACATCTTCCAAAGATTCGTGTTTGAAATGGTCATTGATCGAATTCATGAAGTCCTCGTCGATCAGGATGGCCGGCGGCCGATTATCCTAACCTTTCTTTGTAACGTTCGATGATTTGAGTCCGGCTGGCCCCGGCCAGGCTAAGACTCCGCTGAACGGCCACGTCGTCCCAGGCCGGCTGGAAACCAATTTCCCGTTCGAGTTTAGATGGTTCCTGGGTTTCCGGGTCGCGGACCTTGACCGACATGTGAGTGTCGTCACCCATGAAAATAAGCAGCGACCTGCGACCGGGACCTCGAAGCCGGTTTTGCCGATTCAGAGCTCCAATGAGAAATTCCGTGTATTCCCTGGATTCCGGGTTCCAGACTTCATATCCGTCCACGTCATAGTCCGCCAAAAGCACGGGCCAGAATTGCTCAGGGTGGGGTATGACCACCCCTCCGCCTAAATAGCGAGTCTCTTCAATCACTTCGTTGACCCGGAAAAAATAGGCCATGGAAAAATATCGTTTAACGATCTGTTTTACCGATTGAACCAGCATCACGGCGCGTTTGATCAAACTCTTGGGATGATGTTTGCTTTGAGCCCGCAAAAAATCGGGAATCAAACGGTTTTTTATCATCTGCATCGGCGTGGTCGATTGGTTGTCCATGATAAGTTGGCGCAGACGAGCGGTGTAAAAACGAGCCATCGCCGCAACTTCTTCATTGGACCCGGTTTCGGATACCGCAGCCTCCATTCGCTCGTTGTATTCCGAATTGGTTATTGAATCCATGATTTCGAACAGCTGGCCGACCCGATACTTGAAAGTGTGTTCGAGCATGGATTTGATCACTCCGGCCTTGGCCACACGCGCCGCGCTAAAATGCAATAACAGTTGTATCTTACGATTGAAGCCGGTGGCGTAACAGTCGACTTCCACACCGGCGTAATTGCCCATGACCATAAGTTCATTATGTTGGGTGGGAATAATCAAGCTATGCTGACAAAAAGGAAAACCAGCGGCGATTCGGCGGGCCACCAGATCCAGAGGCACCCATTCCGGATGCCAGTGAATGGCTAAAACATCTTTCTGTCTGGGACGGATGGTGTTTGGAGTCAAAACCATCCGAACCTGCTCCTCGGTCAGGTTGGTCGTGACCAGGGATAAAAAAACGGCCCGATCCTCGTCGGTGATCCCTCGAACCGCCCGGTCCAGATCATAATCCGGTGGAGGGGAAGGGGCGGTGTATCCAGATTCACCTACTTCGGCTTTCAAGGAGGACATGGAAAAGACAACTCTCTTGGTAATCAGATTTTATAGAAGCTCCCC
>JADFXS010000612.1:0-1272 GCA_015233515.1 Deltaproteobacteria bacterium
GTGAACGAGACTTGAAAACGGGCCGCCCGCCATATCGCCCCGGGTCCACAAAACGCCGACGTGAAAATTCCGCCGAGAAACAAGGAGAAATTTCCAGTCCTTTCCATTTCAGGATAGATTCGAAACTGCGAAACATCCTCCGGGAGATCGGGACCCCGGAATCCACTCCTTTTACGCCCGATCCCTTCCAAGTAGAAGCCCTGGACAAGCTGAAAACCAATGATGTGATAGTTTCGGCGCCGACCGGTTCGGGCAAAACCTGGATCGCGGCCACGGCCATGGCCGAAGTTCTGGCCAACGGCGGTCGAGCCTGGTATGCTTCGCCGCTTAAAGCCCTGTCCAACGCCAAGTTTCTGGAATTCGGCCGTCAATTCGGGTCTGAAGCGGTAGGATTGCTGACTGGAGATCACAAGGTCAACCCCGAGGCCCCCATCATCGTGGGGACGACCGAAATTCTGCGCAATCAACTTTATGACGCCATGAGTTCCGGGACGAATATCGACACTCAATTAGTGGTTATCGATGAAGCCCACTATCTCGGCGACCCGGATCGGGGGGTGGTCTGGGAAGAAGGGCTGATATATTTACCGGTCCGGGTCAGGTGGCTTCTCCTGTCCGCCACCATCGACAACGCCAAGGAAATCGCCGACTGGCTGACTTTCATCCGCCGTCGGAAAGCGGAACCGATCGTCGCCTCCAAACGTCCGGTGCCGTTACACCCCATTTTTCTCTTTCCCGACGGCCGATTAGTCAGTTTAAGCAAGGGCCGGTCCCTGGCGCCGGAAATAAAACATTTTTTGGCTCAAGGCCCCAAGGTTCGACACCCGCACAAAGCCGGCCAAATACCTTTTAACAGGATTCTCCGGGTGTTAGCGGAAGCGGATTTGCTGCCGGCTATTTTTTTTCTCAAATCCAGAGCCGATTGCGACCTAGCCCTGTCCAAGGCATACGGCCACGGCGAGTTCGCGGATCCGATCATCATGGAGCACCGCCTGGATCGGCTGTCCGCCCTCCTGGATAAATATCCATTCCTAAAGGGACATGCCCATATCAAATATCTCCGGGGACCGGGAGTCTTTAGTGGCGATCATCGGCAGGATCGTGACATTCACGGCCGCGGCGGAACTGCGGATCAGAAATGTTGTTTCCGGGAAAGCTGCCGTGAAGGCCGAGTCCCCGGACCTTGCAAGGGCGGTTGCCTTTGAGCTGAACAGGGCTCCTTATCAGAAGAGCCGTGACATTGCCAGAAAATTCAGGTTGACCAGCGGTGAG
>JADFXS010000612.1:1282-1657 GCA_015233515.1 Deltaproteobacteria bacterium
CAAATGCCCGGGCGAGCTGGACGTCGAGGGATGGACCGCATCGGTTTCGCCTTGATCGCCCCCGGGCCGTACCAAAATATATCCTTGATCCATTCATTGTTCCGCGCCACACCGGAACCAGTAATCAGCCAAATTCAGATCAATTTCTCCATGACCTTGAATTTGTTGAAATCCCATCCTCCGGAACAGATCCGTCCCATCTTGGACCAGTCCCTGGCCGCCTTTCAGCAAGGTGGAGCCCGGGTGGCCGATCGCCTGACCTTGACCATGAAAGAATTGGAACAGCTAATCCAAGGTGGAGGATGCCGCGGCGCGGAACACGCCGCAGTCTTATATCGTAATTCCGTTAGACTATCACGCGACCTGACCAGACTC
>JADFXS010000612.1:1821-2250 GCA_015233515.1 Deltaproteobacteria bacterium
AGAAAAGGTCAAGTCCGCCGGAAGTTTGTGGCTTTGGATCGGATCGCGGTCCTGTGGGAGGAACATCTGGATATCGGTCCCGAGGTCAAACCCTATCAGATTTTGCAGCAGATTCACCAAAGCGTCGACCAAGATCGGACGACTCTTGACTTGGATCGTTTCCGAGCCGCGGCCGCGGATCAATCCTTGCACGAGCTGGACCGGAAGATCGCCGCCACCCAGTCGGAATTGGACTTACGCCCCTGCCCTGCTTGCGTCTTGTTCGAACGTTGCCTCGGACGCCAGGACAGTCGCCCGACCAAGCTGCTGGAAACCATGGAAGACCTGGCTTATCACAGCCAGGCCTCCGGAAGGGATTTGTGGGCCGAATTTCTACGCCACCTGGAATTTCTCCGGAAGGAAAATTTTGTCAATGAACAAGGCATGTTG
>JADFXS010000613.1 GCA_015233515.1 Deltaproteobacteria bacterium
CGCCGCCGCCGGGATGGCGGTCACGGTTTTTTTAGGACCTTTGCCGGGATTGTTTTTCATTTTAGTCTCATCAGCCATGACCGGTCTGGTTTTTGACCGGTCACTTCCCTTGTTTTTTTACGCCTTGACCGGTTCCTTGATTGGCTGGGCCGGCCTGGTCCGGGTCAGGGAAAGGAGTGCGGTCATCAGATCAGGGCTGATGGTCGGTGTCGTAAACCTGGGCACAATTGTGGCCCTGAGCCTGATCGAGGCCATTCCCTTCGGCCGAGGCGCCATGTACTACCTCCTGGCCGGACTGCTCAGCGGCATTCTCTCCGGGGTGATTGTGGCCGGGCTCATTCCGCTGTTCGAAATTGTTTTTAAATACACTACCAATATCAAACTGCTTGAACTGGCCAATTTGGATAACCCGGTGCTGCGGGAACTGATGGTCCAGGCGCCCGGAACCTATCATCACAGCGTCATCATCGGGGCCATGGTCGAAGCGGCGGCGGAATCCATTGGAGCCAACCCTTTGCTGGCCAAAGTCAGCGCTTATTACCATGACCTGGGCAAGATGAACAAACCTTTATATTTCGTGGAAAATCAAACTTCCGGGGAAAACAAACATGAGAAATTGGCTCCCTCCCTGTCGGCCTTGATATTGATTTCCCACGTTAAAGACGGTGTGGAATTGGCCCGGCAGCATAAGCTCAGCCCGGAAATCACCAATATCATTTGGCAGCATCACGGCACCAGTCTGATCGCCTATTTCTATCACAAAGCCCAAACCCTACGCACCGAAGACCAACCCGAAATCAACTTTGAAGATTATCGCTATCCAGGTCCCAAACCGCAAACCCGGGAAGCCGGACTGGTCATGCTGGCCGATGCGGTGGAAGCCGCCAGCCGGTCCATGGCCGAACCTAACCCGGCTCGTATCCAAGGCCTGGTCCAAAAAATCATCAACAACATTTTTTCCGATGGGCAACTGGACGAATGCGAACTGACCCTGAAAGATTTGCATCTCATTTCCCGTAGCTTCAACAAAATCCTGACCGGCATCTTCCACCGTCGCATTGCTTACCCAGAACCCGTCGCCAAGGACAGCACCGGTCAGCGCAAGGTCACCAGTGACGGAACCGGTAAAATCAAGGTCACCAATGAACATCAGTCTAAGCAACCGCCAAAAGAAGCTGTCGATAAAGTCCGTTCGAGTCAAGGCCAAGGCAAAGGCGATCTTAAACGCCTTGGGCTATCCTGAAGGAGAGCTTTCGCTGGTCCTGGTCGACGACGCGGCGATTGCCGTCCTCAACCAGCAGTACCTGAACCGGGAAGGGGCGACAAACGTTATTTCATTTCCCATGCAGGAAGGACCGCATGGGCAAGTGAACCCCAATTTATTGGGTGATGTGGTGATTTCCGTCGAAACAGCCATGCGTCAGGCCGAATCCGGTGGACTGGCCCCGGAAGAGATGCTGGATTTTTACTTGATTCATGGTATCCTTCATTTAGTTGGTTACGATCATGAAGGTCCGGCCGACGAAGCGGCGCTGATGGAAGCCAAGACTCGCGAAATATGGCGCACCATGGGGTATCCGGAATTGGACTAGCCGCTCCCGCCGCCGGCCTGGTAATCCGTGAGCCGATCCTATGATGCATGGACACGGTCACCTTATATCGGGGTTGGCGCCACTTTTTTGACAACAAGGCACTTGGTCTTCACTAAGTGCTTTTTTACTTGAAAGCGCATTCCCCTCGCGGGGTAAGCGAGCAAAAAAACTTAGCAAGTTTGTTCCTCGCATGTCGAAGATTCCTCTCGGCTGGCCGCGGGGAGTTTGAACATAGCTTATTTTCATTATAAAGAGGACTAATCATGGCTACCTTATCGGTCAATGTAGATCACATCGCCACTCTGAGACAAGCTCGAGGCGGGAAGGAGCCGGACCCGGTTACCGCCGCGGCCATGGCTGAACTGGCCGGAGCCCAGGGCATTATCGTTCACCTGCGCGAAGACCGCCGCCATATCCAGGATCGAGACTTGCGGCTTATCAGGCAGACCATCAAGACTCGCTTGAATTTTGAAATGGCGGCCACGGCGGAAATGATCGGCATCGCCTGCGAAATCAAACCTTTTATGTGTTCATTAGTCCCGGAAAAACGTCAGGAGCTGACGACCGAAGGCGGGCTGAACGTGGTTATTCAAAAGGAATATCTGCGTGAGGCGGTGGCTGGACTGAAAAAGGCCGGCATATTAGTCAGCCTGTTCT
>JADFXS010000614.1 GCA_015233515.1 Deltaproteobacteria bacterium
CCGCGATTCATGAATTCCCCGATCGCCCGCAGATCCTCGGGGACATTTCTGGCCGGCATGTCTTTGCTGCCGTGAGCATAAGTCGCGGCTTCGACTTCTTCGTCGGTGATGGCCGGTAAACCGACTTCCTCGAAGACCGCCTGGATAGCCCTGGCCGCTTTGTTGCGGACGGCGATGATTTCCGCTTCCCTGACCGGTTTAAGGCCCATGTCTTGCTGCAAGTCGCGCTGCAGGACCAACATATCGTCGTAGTCGTCACAGTCATGGGTCGACCCGGCGAACATGTTGTCGTAGTTGGGAACCGAGCTGTAACCGGAAAAGATCAGGTCGGTGCCCGGCAGGAACTGCATGAGCATGCGAGCCGTATTGCGGATGGGGGAATGGGTGAAGGTCTGGTCGTTACCGGAGGCCACTTCGAGGTCCAATAAAACCGTGGCCACGTTTTCAGCCAAGACCGCCCGGATACCGGCCGGGACCGCCCCGGGAACGCCGATACAACTAATGGAACCGTTCTGTAAACCCTGGACTCCGGCGCCCTTGGCGATCATCACGCAGCGGATTTCCAGGTAGAGCATGGATTTTTTCTCGGCGTACCCCATCTGGACTTCGGAGCCCGTGCCGGAGGTGAAACGCATTTTCAAGCCGCGGGAAGCATAAGCTGAAGCCAGAAAAGCTTTGGACCACGGCGTATCGTCACCGTCCACGAAAACCTGATCGGTTCCATAAACGGAAACGGTTTCGGCGTACGCCGTCAGACCGCGCATGCCCATGGTCAGTTCCAGAGCTTCTTCGACCGCGCACTGGGTGATGATTCCCGGGCGGCCGGCGGCGGAACCGACGAGCAAAGAGATAGCGTTCATGGGAGCGTAACGGCCGATGCCCACCGTGGTTTCCAGTTCGGTGAAGCCTCGATAGCTTGCTTCCGCCGCATCAGCGGCCAGAAGGCAGGGGGTGTCCTTCACGTTGGTGACATGGGCCTGGTTGGAGGGGGTTCGGCGCGGTCTGAGTTTCTGCATAGCCATCATCAACTCGACCACGTTCATCTTTTTAAAGATATCCAGAATCTTGGCCGGGGTCAGTCCCGCCGAGAGCCTGACGATCTTGGCCCGGGGCACATTGATATCCACCAGCATACGGGCGAAATCGGTGGAGTCGATGGCCATGGCTTCTTCGGCCACATCGACATCAATGCAGTAATTGGCGATAAAGGTATCGATCATATCGAAGTCTTGAGGGGATTTCCCATCAAGCTCGATAACCTTCCGGTTTTGTATCTTGATGCTTGGCTTCGGGTCATTGGGATTGTCCATGGCCACCAGGCCAACGTCCACCCATTCCTTGATGAAACCGTCCTGATTGACCGCCCTTTGCTCAAGCACCTCAAAGCGTTTCTGTCGCTTGGCCACTTTTAACTCCTTATGGGTATAGGGCGTCTTAAATGTACGGCGTCGTTACGGATTTAGGCACCTGGCCCCAAGCCGCCAACAGTTTCAAGCCAACCTCACGGCCGGCGATGACGGCTTGGCGAACGGCGCCGGAATCGCCGCTGACCGAAATGAGGACTTCATTGGTCAGGCTCAGACCATGATTGGGTGAACCATAGCCCACGACTTCCACGTCCGCGGCCTTGACGGCGGCATCGATCATCAGGACGCCGATGATCAGACCATAGGCCTTGCCTTCCGGGGTGTTAAAAACTTTTTTCAGGCATTTGCTGGCGCGAGCGGTGTATTGGAGTTCCAAATGACCTTGATCGTTGGCATAGACATCGCCAAAATACTTGGGCAGAACTTCCAAGGTCACTTCAACGGCCCGGCGAGCGTCGGAAACGTCTTCGGCGCCGAAAATGATCAAGTTGCCATGGCCAGCGCCACCCTTGGTATCCCGAGGCATTTCCACGGCCACGACTTCGGTGTTAGTGGCTTTCACCGCTTCGTCGGCGGCCATGATCTGAGGACCGGCGCCCGTACGGCCGCCGATAACGCCGATGGACCTGTATTGTTTATCAATTCCCATGGCTTCGTGAATGGCCGGGTCAAGGTTGGCGATAACGATGCCTTGGGTGTCCCCCAGGCCGACGCCGACATATTCAGTCAACTGCACCATGGTTTGAACGGGCAAAGGCGCGGGTTTAGCTTCGGCTGCTTCGGCAGCTTTAGCCGGAGCGGCGCTTCCCACCCTCTTCATAACTTCCTTCATTACCGCGTTGATCAGTTCAGCTAGCATTGAACTTGGCCTCCTTATCCTT
>JADFXS010000615.1 GCA_015233515.1 Deltaproteobacteria bacterium
CCGTCGAAATGACAACGGTGCTTCAAAACGAAGAAACTTTCGAGAACTATTATAAACACTTTCGCTGCGGCCATGTAGAAGATTCCTCGCGGTTCTTTAGGGAATGCTTCAATGTCGACGAGAGGGCGAGTCAGAACAAATCGGCGGCGCCGCCATGAAGGGATATACAAGGGAGAGGGATGCAACATTCTCTCTCCCGGCGAAGCGATCAGATGCGAAGACCGATGCGATCTTGATATTGACTATATTGGATTTTATGTTTTGTCGAACTCTTATCTAACTCTGGACTCAAACGTACATCACCCCTCGGGATTTCCGGCCGTCAACCTTCAAAATAAAGGGTTTCTCCAAACGGACATGGGCAATAAATTTCGTTTCCTGAAAACGCGGTTGGGAGGTCAGCCAGGACCAGTTTATAAAGTCCGCGTCATTTTCGGTGACGGTCATGTAATTTATGCCTAAGGTCGTGACATTATGAAAAAAATGAGATCCCTGCGACGGCTCGGCCTTAAGTAATGGTGAAGTGGCTTCCACCATCGCCCCCACTCCGGATATGTCTACCCATTGGACCGGAATTCCCAACCACCGATCCGAAGAGCCCCAGCGTCCAGGCCCAATCAGCACAAACGGACGCTTTTGCCGAGACAGTTCACTGTTCAGAAGTCCAATTTCGGCGGCGATATCCGGAGTGCGGCTCGGGGCAAAAGTATCAGGCTTGACAAACAATATGTCGGTCATATCGGTCTTAACCGCATTACCCATGGACTTGGCCGAATAACAAAAAGCGCGTTTTATCTCTTCATCCATGATTTCCACTTCCATAAGTTCAGCCCTGGCGGTCATGGGGCGGACCTGCAAAATGGCAAAGGACGGTTTCCGGTCAGGTTTTGGACAAAGATTAACTGAAAACTCTATTTCCACCGGACAGCCCATCCCTTTTTGGCTGATTTCCAATATATCGGTCAGAAGTTCAGCCAGCGGGAAGGTTTTGTATTTAAAGATCGGAGCAAAGGTGATCATTCTTTGGCCGGGCATGTTGGCGTTATCTTTAAGACGATGTTCGTCCGGCAAATAAGTGCTGGCCACGGCCTGCACCGCGGGATCATCCGCGGAATCAGCCAGATCGCGGCGATCCAGGCCCGAGCCGTCGTTGGAATCATGTTGAATGGACGATCCGTTCATTTTCAAGGCGTAGTAGGTGAATTGCGAGTTTTTAAGTATATTGTCCACACTGGAAAACTGAGGGATAATCTGAGGATGCTTGGGGGAAAATCTCAACGCCCGCCCGCCTTCCACTACTGTCTTGCCGAATCCCAGGGCGATGGTCGCCATACCCTCTTCCGGTTTCATCCTGGCGAAAGGATAATAGTTATATGATTGCGCCACACCGGAAATCGCCGGATAAAAATACCCATTATGTTCTTCGCCCACCAGTTCCTGAATGATGACCCCCATTTTCTCTTCTTCGGTACGTTGCCCCACTCGGCGGGCAAAAGCCTTGGGACCTTGAAAGTAGGTCGAGGCAAAAACCATTTTAACCGCGGCCAGCAAGTCCTGTAGTCTGACTTCCAGGTCATGATGGTTATTGGGAATCATGCAAGTGTGATAAAGTCCAGCATACGCGCGAAATTGAGCATCTTCCAAGAGACCCGAGGAACGGACCGCCAGCGGGAAATGAATTTGGTCCAGATATACGCGAAGGTCTCTGGTAATCCAATCCGGGAATTGCACTTGTCGAAAGGCCTCGGCGATTTCGGCATCATTGCTGTCAGCCTCAGCCAGGGATTGGAGATTGCCTTTACGTATGAAGGCGTCAAACCCTTCCGTGGTCAGAACCAAGGTGTGAGGAATAACTCTATCCAACTGGGGATATTTTTCATGAAGCGCCGAATTTCTCTGGAGCAGAGTGGACGTGAAAACCAATCCGCGAGCTTTACCACCAAGAGATCCTTTGCCGATTTTGAGGAAATCGGTATCCGGGTCGAAATCCGCGGCATCAAAGGCGGCCACTGTGCCTTTTTGCCGCCACTTGCGGCGAGCATGAATCGCGGCAATAAGAAATCTACGCCCTTCTTCCACATTGCCGGAAAAGTCTTCCACGGTCAGAGGCCGGACTTTTGAAGCCAGAACTGTTTCAGCTCTGGCAAATAGCCAGCGTGAAAAGTCATTCCGATTACTATGATAAAGAAAAGATTCCACCGGGACAGTGGCAAAGGCTTTTTCCATAGCCCGAACCGAGGAAACCC
>JADFXS010000057.1:0-6384 GCA_015233515.1 Deltaproteobacteria bacterium
AGCCATGTCCACCCTGGGGGATGCCGGCCCGGGCGGAGGTTGATTCATTTAACCCCGTCATCGGATTGTTCTTTTTCTGCTTCGGAATTATTTGATGATAAACGGCGTTTCTTCTTGTCCGCACTCAAGGAAAAACGCCATGGCGACGAAAGGGTTTCATGTCCACCCAGACCTGCCCATTAGGCGTTATCAGAGACGATTTAGCCGCGGCAATTTCCACCGGGAATATGCTTCATCCCTGGACCAGACAACGAGCCGTCGAAACCCTGCAGCTGATTGATGATGTAATCAATGGTCGAGGCCGCCCTGAATATTGGCCTAATTTGACGACTTTAGTCGGCACTCTGCGGACCGACGCCCCGGATGAGGCCGGACGAGCTTTAGGCCGATACCTGGAACAGGCCTTGTCGGATCACGGGGAAGTTTTTAAGAGCCATATTGAAACTCATAGCTGCCCATCCGGAGATTGCGCCCGCCTGACTCCGGCGCCTTGTCAAATGTCATGCCCGGCCGGAATAGATATTCCATCTTATCTAACACTTATCGGACAGGGACTGGACACGGCGGCCGTTGAACTTATTCGCAAAGACAATCCTTTCCCCTGGGTTTGTGGACTGATTTGCACCAATCCTTGCGAAATGATGTGCGTCCGGGCGCGGATCGACTCGGCCGTGGCCATCAAGACCTTGAAGGGCTTCGCCGCGGAAAGGGCCATGAGCCAAGGCCGCTATGGCCATCCGCCCCGCGCGGCGGACAGCGGCCGACGAGTATGTGTTATCGGCGCCGGTCCGGCCGGTTTGACCGCGGCTTATTACCTGACCCTTAAAGGACATCGGGTGACGATCATCGACGGTTTGCCTATGGCCGGCGGAATGATGATGGTCGGCATCCCCCGCTACCGCCTGCCACGAGAAGTGATCGACCGGGAGGTTGCCTTGATAGATGACTTGGGCGTGGAATTTCGGTTTGAAACCTATCTTGGTCAGGACGTGACTATTGACAGCCTCAAGGATGAAGGCTTTGAGGCATTTTTAATCTCCATGGGCGCGCACTCCTGCATGTCCATGCGCATTCCCGGAGAAAGGGATTTCGACAACATTATCGGAGCAATCGATGTTTTGCGGAACGTGGCTTTGGGAGACTATCATCTGCCGGGGAAAAAAATAGCGGTTATCGGCGGCGGCAATGTGGCCATAGATGCCGCCAGAACTTGTTTACGTTTGGGAGCGGAAGAAGTAACCCTGGTCTACCGCCGGACCAAGGCGGAAATGCCCGCCAATCCGGAAGAGGTGGAACAAGCGGAAGATGAAGGCATCAAGTTTTTGTTTCTGACCGTACCCTCGGCCATAGTTGGGCAAAAGCGCAAACTTGCCGGTCTGATATGCCTTAGAACGGAACTAGGCCCCCAGGACCAAAGCGGCCGACAAAGCCCGGTCATAGTGAAAGGCAGCGATTTCCGTCTCGACGTCGATGTAGTTGTTTCGGCCATCGGCCAGGTGGTCCATCCGGGTGGACTGACCAGTATCAAAGACCTGAAATGGTCCCGCCGCGGGACGATCGTAGTGAACACGGCCAACATGGCGACCTCCGTGCCAGGCATTTTCGCCGCCGGGGATATCGTCACCGGACCGGCCACGGTGGTGGAAGCCATTGGTGGCGGCAAGAAAGCCGCGGAGGCCATCGACCGTTTCCTGTCGGGCTTGCCTTTGCCCGGTATGCCCCTACCGCCGGTTCGTCGCGCTCGCCTGGATTGCCTGGAAGTCGATGCCTCCACCAAGATGACCCTCCAGCGCCCTCACCAGGGCTTGTTAAACCTGGATCGACGACGTATTACCTTTCAACAGGTCGAACTAGGCTTGACGGAGAAAGAAGCCCGCGACGAAGCCCGCCGCTGCCTCCGCTGTGACATATGCCGCCGTTGCGGGGCCTGCGTGGCCATTTGCCGCGACCAGATGGGCATTGACGCGCTTAAATTGGGATACCTGGATTTTGACCAACCGACTCCAACCGACTTAACGGCGATCGCCGACAAGTGCATCACCTGCGGCGCTTGCACCAATATCTGCCCCACCGGCGCCATTCATATGGAAGACAAAATTAACGAACGAGTCCTGACCTTGTGCGGAACCATTCTTAATTCTCTTGATTTGGAAACATGCGTTGAATGCGGCGCGGCGTTGGGTCCGGGCCGATACCGGGATCATATCCGGCAGCGGATCGGACGAATACCCTTGGCGGTAAACGGGCAGGCCCTTTGCCACGATTGCGCCCGACGACACGGCGCCCTGTCCCAAACGGCAATTCTGCCCCCTGATTGCCGGCGACCGACAAGAACCGATTAGGAAGGACGACAAGATGACTTTCCACCGTGGCCAAAAAGTGGAAATATTCCGTCGATCATCTGATGAGAGCTGGCAGACTTACATGGACCCGTTCATAGGCCTCCACGGGATCATCACCGATCCGGATCGTAGCAAGAACGATCCGGACGATCTAGTGGAAGTAAGTCTGGATCAAAAAGGGACCCATCGATTCCCTCAAGACTGCTTGCGGATTATCGGATGAACCGGCAGGCAAGCGCATTCCCCGCGGCTCGTCGCGGAGAGCTACAATACGCACGGCTTAAGTTTTCAACCAATCATTCAACGCATCCGAGGCGGACTTGAACGCCAAATCGGCGATGGGAAATTCCGATGGCGCGAACCAGCGGACCTCCGAGCTTTCCGCATTGGCGTTCAAAGTTCCCCCCGATATGGACATTTCATAAATAGCCACGATCACCGGATCAGCTTCGTACGAGTAAAGGCCGATCAAACGCCGAGGTTGCACTATTAAGCCGGTCTCTTCCCGGACTTCCCGGACCGCGGCCTGCTCCACTATTTCACCTCGGTTGACAAAACCGCCGGGCAGGCACCATTTCCCCTTCTGAGGCGGCCAGGCTCGCTTGACCAAAAGGACACGGCCGTCTTGGGCCAGTAACCCGGCACAGGCCAGCTTGGGGTCCAGATAGTAAACCAAACCGCATTGACTGCAACAGAGCGGTGGGAAGCCGAGGACATCGGCCATCGCCGGCTCGAACCTGCCGGCGCACCGCGGACAATAATTATAACTTATCTCTCTGGCCATGGAATTACGTGCCTCATTGCTTGTGGACTAACTTCGTGTTATACCCTCGATCCCTAGTCGGTCGTCAAGGAGTTTCAATTGCTTTCCATTCCTCGCGATATATTTAGGCTTCGATTATTTCTGCTGGCCTTCCTCGGAGCCTTGACTATCCTGCGTCTGTGGTATGTCCAGACCCTGCCCTTGTCCGAAGACGAAGCCAATGCCTGGCAATGGAGCCGGCACCTGGCTTTGGGTTATTATGATCAAGGTCCCCTGGTAGCCTGGGTTATCCGTTTGGGAACCTGGGCCTGGGGCCACACCGAGTTCGGCGTGAGGGCTCCGGCCGTTCTTCTTTCCCTGGGGCTCAGCCTTCTGCTTTATGACTTCTGCCGCCGTTTTTTCAAGGATGAAGACTCGGGTTTGTGGCTGGTCATCGCGGTCAACGGCACCATCCTGTTTACCGGTGGGGCGATAATCCACACCTATGATACGTCGCAATGCTTTTTTTGGATGCTGGCGCTTTATTGTTGCGCCGCCGGAATTTTTGAAGAGAAAAGCGCAGCCTGGTATGGCGCCGGCCTGGCCGTCGGCCTGGCCATGTTAGCCAAGTATACGGCCGTATTTTTCCCTATTTTCCTGTTGGCTTTTTTAGCGACCAACCCCCGTCACCGATCGTGGCTTCTCCGCCCTCAGCCCTGGTTCGCGGCCTTAATCGCCGCCGCGATCTTTAGCCTCAATATCTACTGGAACGCCACCCATTTCTGGACGGCTTTCGGCCACTCCGCCCTCCTGGCCTCACCTAGCTGGAACTTCACGACCTTCGAGTTTCTGGGCGGGCAGATCGGTCTGTTGGGGCCGATAGGTTTTGTATTATTGATAATCGGCTGGGTCATCGCCTACCGGGAAGCCCGGCGAGGAAACGACCGTTTCGCTTATTTGCTATGGCTTTCCTTGCCGGTACTTTTATTCTTTTTGATCATTTCCGTCAAAGGCCGGGCTTATGCCAATTGGCCAGCGCCCGGTTATCTCGCCGCGGTCCCGGTCGCCGTAATCGCGTTGCGGCCGAAAATCAAAAATTCCCGGAGTTTCCGGAATTGGAGCTTGGCCGCGCTCATTTCCGGTTATATATTCGTGGCTATGATCTTATTCCATGTTCCAATACTGAAGCTATTGGACCTGCCGGCTGATGCCGACCCCACCCAGAAACTATACGGTTGGCCGGAAATGGGCCAAGCCATCGGCGAAGAACTCCAGCATTGGCCAAGTCCCGCCAAGCCGTTCGTTTTTTCCTTACGATATCAGCATGCCAGCCTGGCCGCGTTTTACACGCCGGGACAACCAGAGACCGAAGGATTGTTTTTACCTGATTATCGTTTGAACTGTTATTTGTTTTGGAGTGACCCCCGCCGGCTACGCGGGCGAGACGGCTTGGCCGTCGTCGATGGCCACCCGGATCTGAGCCTGCTGTTCGAGGATTTCCATTTATTGCGGACCCTGGAACTAAAGGGTCCCGCCGGTCGAGTGATTAATATCGTTTCCTTGTATTTTTGCCAAGATTTCAAAGGTCGTGATTTTCGTCCGGAAAGATTCCTGTCGGTATTTACAGCCGCCCAATGACAGAGTATAGTCAGTCGTTGCTTTATGATTTCTCTTTATCGCGGAAGTGTAGCCTTGCGACGAATCTTTAGGGAATACACGGTGCTATTGACGGCTCCCAAGCTGACTCAAGGGATATACCGGGACATGCTCGCCCCCTTTGGGTTTGGTCAAGTGGAAGCCACTCATGAAGACCAGCAAGCCTTGAATCTCATTAAAAAATTAAAACCTAAACTGGTGATGGCCGCCATGAGCATATCGGTTTTCACCGGCCCGCAGCTTTTGACCGCGGCCCGGGCCGATGCCGAAACCAGGGACATCCCTTTTGCGATCATGGGGGTTAAGGAGGATCTGAAACCCGGCGGACTGGGAGAAATAGTTCTCAAGGCCGGAAAGGCGACCTTTGTCGCTCTGCCGGTAACTCCGGAACAATTCGAACAAATCATTTTAGAGCTTCTAGACCCTTTGATCGACCAGGATAAAGAAAAAGCATATATGTATTTTGATCAGGGACAGGAGCTCCTCAAAAACGGAGATCATGCCGGGGCCTGCGAATTGTTCACTAAAAGTTTGGATTTGTCTCGTAAAAACCTGGAAACCTGGTTGGCTTATGCGACCGCGGCCACGGAAGCCGGTCGATTAAAAGAAGCGGAAACAGCCTATTTCCAGGCTTTGAGTTTGAATCAATACTCCTTTGTGGCTTATTTGGGCTTGGCCGGCATGTATGAACGTCAAAAGGAATATCAATTATCCGTGGGCATCCTGCGACAAGCCCTGAGTATAGCTCAACGCCTCAAGGTCTCCGCGAAATCCCAAAGCCGGTTTAATTTTTTTATCGGAGAAATGGAACTGCGCCTCAAGCACCTGGGTGAGGCCGAATTGGCATTCAGCCGAGCGATGGCCCAGTCTCCGGACGACGCCCAACTCCTGTCCGATATCGGCGACGCATATTCCGCAAAGGAATATTTCGCGGAATCGGAACAATATTATGAAGGCGCCCTGGAACTGGACCCCAATTTAGCCCATGTCTTCAACAAATTAGGTATGGCTTACCGCCGGCAGGGCAAATTTGACAAAGCGATGGAATTATATCAAAAGGCCCGTTTGCACCATCCCGAGGACGAACATTTGCTTTTCAATATCGCTCGGGTTTTGGTGGAACAAGGCATGCCGGCCAAAGCCGTGATCGTTTTGGAAGAAGCTCTGAAAATGGCGCCCGAATTCAGGGAAGCCAAGGTCTTGTTAACCAAGATACAAAGCAGTCTAACTTCCATCGAGCTTGATAAAGGGAAGGAAGAAGCTCCTTCCAATCGAATTGTTATCGCTCTTGATTAACTACGAACACCAATAGTTACAGATCATGGCATTTGCCTGTTCAAGTCTTTCAGACCCTCAAATACCTTCTTGACTTCCGGATCCTCAACTATAACCCTTAGGCCCCCGGCGCTCCAATCCACGTTGGCTTCGTCCGCGGTCTCGAACAACATCTTGGCGATGGCGTTCTGAACAATATCCATGGTGTGTTCCCGTTCTTCCTCGGTCAGCGGCGTCAAAGCCAATTTATTATCCGGGAAAGCCTCGACCTTGAAAATAACGGAAAAAATCAATTTTTTTTCATTATAATCCCGATATAGCTTCATGGCGTACACGGGCTGATTGTCGAGGAGCAAGCTGAAATTACAT
>JADFXS010000057.1:6416-12714 GCA_015233515.1 Deltaproteobacteria bacterium
TTTGTACACCCTGATAAACAATGTGAAGATGACATAGGTGGTGCCGTCCTCCAAGACGCGGGTCAGCTCACCCTCGACCTGACCGTCCAGGTTGTGCCATTCAGCCCTGAGCACCGGTGCAAACCGGCCTTTTTTCAAGGTAACGGCGTTGACGACCCAGATATCGCCCAGGTCGTCAACTTCGGTCATGGATGCGGAAAGCTTTTTTCCTTCCAATCGGCCATCTCTGGTCCGCCAATAATCAAATCCCAGCAGCGGCTCATACTTGACCGCGCACCCCGAAAGGCAGAATTCGAACATCAGGATAATCAAGGCCAAACGCCAGGAGCGAGGTTGCGGTAATAAATCGGTCATGCCGGCCTCCCATGACGAAACTCAAAGCGATCATGTTATTATTATAACCCAACGTTCACGACTTAGCTCGCCTCACCAGGGAAAAAGTATCGACTCCAATCCGATTTTCGAGCCGTGAACAACGCCGCGGGAAAAAAATCACCCGACGGGGGATTCCGTTTTTTTCCGGCGACGACGCAAACCATTCAGAAGCACCAATATTTCCGGAGCCCGGCGCCAGTAAGCCAAGCCGAAATATACCCCCAGGCCCAGCCCGGTCCCGCCGAGCACCCTCAAACCCAGGATCAGGGATCGACCGGGTTTGACCGGATCATATCCGTATAATGCCGAGGCAACGACCACGCCCATGGCCAGGGACCAGACAATATTCCCGGCTATGGATTTCAGGATAACCCGACCGCCGAGGCGCCCAAGTTTTCGCCGCAGTAAGACGATTAAAATCGCAAAGTTAATTATCGATCCGCCGGTGCTGGCCAGGGCCAGGCCCACGTGTTCCAGGGGGATCATGAGGATCACGGCCAAGGCCAGGCTACCGATAAGACTGATCGTGGCCATGGTGGCCGGAGTCCGGGTATCCTGCAAAGCATAAAACGCCCGGACGATTATCTGCACCGCGGACAAGGACCACAATCCCAAAGCATAGGCGATCAGGGCCCCGGTCGTGGCCTGAGTGCTGGCCAGATCGAATCGGCCACGTTGAAACAGCAACTGCAAACCGGGTTCGGCCAGAATGATCATGCCCACCGTAGCCGGGATCGTGATAAAGGACACTAGGCGCAAGGAATAGGACAGCGTGTCCCGCAAACCGGCCAAGTCCTTTTCCGCCGCTTGGCGGGACATGGCCGGCAACACGGCCGTGGCCACGGCCACCGCGAAAACCCCTAAAGGAAACTGCATGATTCGATCGGCATAATATAAGTAAGACACACTACCTTCGGGTAGGAACGAAGCCAATAACGTGTTGACAAATACCGAAAACTGATAAGCCGCCGCCCCCAGGGTGGCGGGCGCCATAAGCCAGGCTACCCGATGCAAGGCTGGATGGTGTAGATCCAATTTAAAGCCCAGCAACCCGGCTTCTTTGGCCATGAATGGTATCTGGAGCAGGACCTGCAAGATGCCGCCGATGATAACTCCAATGGCCAGGCCGATGATGGGCGGATCAAAATACGGCGATAAAAAAAAGATAGCGCCGATCATCCCGATATTGAGGAAAACCGGTGACAGGGCCGGCGCGGCGAATTTGCCCAGGGAGTTTAAAATCCCCATGGCCAAGGCCACCAAAGCCACCAGAAAAATATAGGGGAACATGATGCGGGTCAGCAGGACCGTTAAAGCATATTTGTCCGGTTGATCGGTAAACCCTGGAGCAAAGGCCCAGATGATCCATGGTGAAAAAAGTATACCTAAAACGGTTACTATCACTAGAATTATCGAGAACACCGCCAGGGCGGCATGGACCAATCGAAAGGCTTCGGCTCGAGAGCGGGTTGTCAAGTATTCCGTAAATACCGGAATAAAGGAAACCGTCAAGGCTCCTTCAGCCAAAAGTCGCCGCAGTAAATTCGGGATACGAAAGGCCACGAAAAAAGCGTCCGCGGCCATGCCTGCTCCAAAGTAGTATGCAGTCACTTGATCGCGGATCAAACCCAAAATACGGGACAGCAAAGTGGCCGACCCTACAATACCGGCGGCCTTGGCGATTGTTTCGTTTACTGACATGATCACTACCGTTAAGATGTTTAAAATCGTTGAAGCTTCCCGCAGCAAGCCGCGGGGAATCTTCGACACGTAAGGAACAAAATTATTCAGTTTTTGTTCGCTAACCCCCGTGGCAAGCTACGGGGAGCGCTCGCCGGCATGTTCAGGGGATTTCGTCGACGCCGCGGCGCCGGCCAATCCGCTCCGGCGAAATTATATGAGCCTTGCTTCGTCATCGCTACGAGACAACCCTTACGTCTCCGGAAATCCGGCGGATAAACTTCTCGCCTGGATCGTTCCATTGTGCGCATACTTTGTCATGTTCAAGACCAGATGGCAACCCTAATGCACCACTTGCGGGAATCAAGGCACGTAACTCCTGGCTGTAACGCTCGTTTCCCGGCGTGAAGATCCCGCACCCAAAGGCCTGCTCGAACTCGGGTAACTGTTCAGTCCAGAGCCAATGCTCCCTTCGCTGATGGCTCCGGGCACTGCCCGGTGGCTCCTCGACGTATGCTGAATACGCCTGCGGGCCAAAATCGGTCCAACATGCAGGCGAACTGTCCCCGCAGCGTTCCGCGGGGCAGCGAGCGAAATTAAAACGCTCTGCCTCCTTACATGTCGAAGGTATCCGCCAATGGCGGGACCTTCAACTTCGCGTTTCGCCTAGGATTTACGCGCCCTTCCCGCGATTTGATAGTAAATTTAGGGTTAGCCCGGTGAAAACCAAATCCGCGGTCAGGACCTTCTCACCCAGCAGGAAACCAAGCGCGGACCGATTATATGGTCTGTCATAAGATCAGGACTTTTCGCGATAATTTCCCCTGACCTCCGGTTAATAAAAAAGCTCGTCATAATGGTGTATACTAGGCGACGTGCGGATTTATAGTGGTTTTCGAAAGTTTCTACGTTTTGAAGTATCATTGTCATTTCGAAGAGCGGCCGCAGGCCGCGACGAGAAATCTCCAACACTACCAAATCACAATGAGATTTCTCCCTTCGGTCGAAATGACCGACTGGGGTGTTCGCGAATGAGCCGAGATTTTGACCGCATCATTCCCAAAAAACTTTCGAGCATCGCTATATCCCCGAAAATTAGCTCGGTTTGACGAGGCGCGAAGAACCAATGTCGATAAAATATTCCGTAGTGATCCCGTGTTATAACGAACAAGCCACCATTGAACGACTGATTCATAACGTTAAAGCCACAAGCTTGGAAAATCTTGAAATAATAGTCGTTGACGACTTCTCCACGGACGGAACGCGCGAACTGCTCCGAGATAAATTGTCCTCTGCTATCCATCATTTGATATTTCACGATAAAAACCAGGGCAAGGGCGCGGCTTTAAGGAACGGTTTCGCCCTCGCCGGCGGCGAGATAATCATAGTTCAGGACGCCGACCTGGAGTATGACCCTCAGGAGTACCCCAGCTTGGTGGCTCCGATTTTGGCGGGAAAAGCCGATGTCGTGTATGGATCGAGATTCTCGGGCGGGGAATGCCACCGGGTATTGTATTTCTGGCATTACCTGGGCAACAAATTTCTGACCCTGCTTTCAAATATCTTTACGGACCTTAACCTGAGCGACATGGAGACATGCTATAAAGTCTTTCGGCGAGAGATACTGCAGCAGATAACCATCGAAGAAAACCGCTTCGGATTTGAACCGGAGATCACCGCCAAAATCGCCGGCTTAAAATGCCGAATCTATGAAGTCGGTATTTCCTACAGCGGCCGCGAGTATTCGGAAGGAAAAAAAATAGGCTGGAAAGATGGAATCAGAGCTTTATGGTGCATACTGAAGTATAACTTATTCAAATCCGCCCGTAAGAAAAAGTCCGGAACCCCGTGATGAACATGCCGGCGAGCGCATTCCCCGCAGCTTGCCGCGAAGAGCTTCCACCCGACAAGGAGTCGGGCCCAAAGGGCGGTTTGGCAACTGCCTCGATATTCAGGAAACCCTTTTCGCGGGGAGCAATTCGGTAAAGCTGCGCATCCGGGCGGTTGCCCCGCTCACGGCCTGAAAGATTTCATGGGCCTTTCTAAAAAAGGGCAAGCGCGGCCGCAGGCGTTTATAGATTATCCTGACCAGAATATACATGATCAAAAAAACTCCGAAATAATTTAACCGCCAACCAAGCCAAACCAAAGGGAAATCCACTTCGCCGAACCGGTATTGCAGCCAAGCCAGGGCAAAAGGCAACGGCCATAAGGAGGCCATGGACCAGGCGGCCTGCAAAAAGAATAACCGTCCGAAGGCCTCATTGGCCAGCTTGTTACAGGCCCGGTAACTATCACCGTCGCCCGCTTCCAAGGCGGCAATGGATAAGTTATGGAGTTTGGTGACCTCGGCGGTCAATTCTGTCAGCCGTTGGTGATCCAGACGCAGCACTATGTTAAGAGCCGCGTCGCCGCCGAGCACGCAAGCCATGGCAATAATGACCGTGCCGGAATAAAAGCCGAGTATGGCCGCATCCGGAAACCGGTAAACCGGCATCAGCCATAAATCCATCAATTGATAGTATATTTCCATTATCTGTTTGGCCGTCTGGTCATGGTGGGCATAATGCCGGCAAATCAGGCCGGATCATGAGGCTGGAAGGAGAAAACATATCTAGCTTCTCCTTCCAACCTCCAATGGATCGATGCACCGACGATTCGACGCCTTCGAAATAAATCACATGGGGACTATAGCCTGTCCCAGGAACCCCTTGGTTGTATAGCCCAGGCCGACATAAACAGCGGCGGCAATGAAAATAATCTGTAAATATTTGTCCGGGATGTATTTGGAGGTGTAGGGGCCGATCGTGGAGCCGATGAAAATGCCGATCAATTCAACGCCGATCAGACTCCAATGCACTACGGCGCCCTGGACAACCATGTAGCTGAAGATGGATGTGATCATGCTGACCAACACCGCCAAGGCTGATGTCCCGGCGGCGATAAACATGGGTATCCCCACAACGGCCGTCATGTAGGGCACAAGGAGGAATCCTCCGCCCACGCCGATAAAAGCCGAGATTCCGGAAATGATCAAACCGCCAAAGATGGCCAGCCAGGGATTGAATTTGAATTCCACACCGTAAAAAGTAAAAAAAATTCCGCCGGCGCTCCATTTGGTGATCTTGACTCCGGCATCCGCGGTATCTTTTTTCTCTTTAACCGCTTTTTCGAATTTCTGAACGGCTTCCTTGGCCGCCTTCTTACTAGCCTGACCGCGAGGCGTGATCTGGTAAATCAAAAAAATGGCCAGAACAAAGACAATCAGGCCGAAATATCCCATATACGTGCTTCCGGAAACCTTTCCGGCGGTCAGGTTGGCAACGAGGGAAGATCCGACTATGCTCCCTAGGCCCAAGGCTACGGCCAAAGGCAAGACCAAGCGGCCCATCCTCCAATAATTTATGCTGGATATAAGCCCGGATAACCCGACTAGGTATTGGTTGGAAACCCGGATACTATCGGTGATCAATTTGTCCAATGTCGGACTGGTGTCCTTGAATGATCGGCCGTAATTGGACAAGCCGAAGACGGAAATATGCCCTACGCCGGCCATGATGCCGCCGAACGCTCCGACGGTGGAAAATATCCAACCCACCCAGATGGCCCAGCAAAATGCCAGAATAATGTTAACCTTGAGACCACCGGGTATGCCAAGGTAACCTGGCTCGGCTTTGGGGTCGATTTGCCCCTTGCCGGTCCCCTGGGGGGCCTTGGCAATGGCGTCTTCCAGGGGTCCGGCCACGGCCGGCGCCCATAAAGGAATCACGAGGCTGATCCCTAAAACAATAGCCATAATCAAGCAAATATGTTTCGTCACAAAAAACCCCCTACAACAATATTTTGGTTTATAGAGATGAATGCAAAACTAGAAATTCCGGCCCAGATCGAGGAGGGCGCGATTTTGAAGCCGCAAGAATGCCGACGTATTTTGAGGACTTCAAAATTGGGGCCGACAAAGAGCTGGGCCGGAAGAACAGTTTGACAATTATCGCTAATAGCTGAAATAACAAGGAATAGCTCCGTTTTGCGTCAGCGCCTATGGCCAAGGGATGCAATTATTGAAGCTCCTGGTCGCAAGCTACGGAAAATGCGCTCGCCGGCATGTTCAAAAACTATTGTGGCGCTTATCCCGTTTATGTACAGGACCATGGGTCGACGGTCAAGCTCTAGCTGTCCTTAATCCATCATCAAATCGCGGATAGGGCGCGTAAATCCCTGGCGAAACGCGAAGTTGGACCGA
>JADFXS010000058.1:0-3844 GCA_015233515.1 Deltaproteobacteria bacterium
CGATTCCTCCGGCATTGGTGAATTTCAGCCGGTTTCCCACCCGATTTATTAGGATTTGTCTCAATCGGACCGAATCTCCCTTCACAAAACGAGGGCAACCTGCATCTAAGGGCAGGGTAAAAGCCAGTCCTTTCTGCCGAGCCAGCGCGGCGTAGGTCCGTTCGATTCCGTCGAGCATTCCCTTGAGATCGAAATTGGCCCTGGCCATGGTCACTTTTCCGGCCTCTATTTTCGAGAGATCCAGAATATCGTCAATAATCCCAAGGAGATGCCGAGCGGAATCCTTCGCGGTCAGGAGGTTTCGTTTTTGCTCGTCGTCCAGTCTCATCCGCAGCGTAATGTCGATCAAGCCTTGAATGGCGTTAAGCGGCGTTCGGATTTCATGGCTCATGCCGGCCAGGAATTCACTTTTCGCCCGGTTGGCGGTCTCCGCCTCTTCTTTAGCCTGTTGCAACGCCATTTCCGACCTCATGCGCTCGGTTAAATCCCGGCCGTTGATGACATAGGCCCCCAGGGCGTTGTTGTGAAGCAGATTGATGCAATGAGATTCGTAATAACGGTAATAACCCTCTTTGTGCCGCAATCGGTGGACAATGGTTCGACTTTCCGCGGTCGCATCCACTTCGGCCAGGGCCTCCCGCCATTCGGGGAGTTCCTCGGGGTGAAAAAGAGAGAATATAGGCCGGCCGATCAGTTCATTGGATTTATACCCCAGCTTGGTGGTATGGGATGGGCTTTGGTAAATGATCCGGCCATCAGGGGTAAAGGCCTGGATGATGTCCGAACCGCGCTCGATGAGCCCGCGAAAACGTTCTTCGCGACGGCGGAGTTGTCGATTCCAATAATAAACAAGAAGGAACACGGCCAGGACGCCCACCCCCACCCGCAAAGCAATCTGCTTGAGGTACTCTTGGTCGATGCCATGGTCGAAGGCGATCGAAAACCATTTGCGGCGTATCCGGTCGTGCTCCTCGGTAGGCATGGCCTTGATACCCTTATTTAAAATCGATAATAGTTCGGGCCAGTCGCTGCGCACGGCAAAGGCTAGACCATCGCTGCCATAGGGAGTGGCGGCCGCCACTTTGAGGTTAACGAAGTTGTTGTTCTGAATCTGGAAAGTGGCGGCCGCCAGATTCTCGATGCACGCATCCACCGACCCCACGGACACGGCCTGAAGGCATTGCCTTGGAGTTTCCATTTGTTTCAGAAAGATTTGATCGAAGTCCCGCGCCAACCGCTCATGGATAGCGTGGTCCCGCGCCACTCCGACCGTCTTCCCGTATAGATCGCGAAGCTCGCCGATCATGGGCGCTTCCTTGCGCATGAGGACCACCCATGGAAAAGTTTGATACGGCCTGGAAAAAAGAAAAGCCCGGGTTTGATTTGTTGTCGGGACCGCACAGGGCACCATATCGATAAGGGGTTCCGCGTTGGCGGCTTTGCTTGACACATCGGTCCAGCTTAACCCGGCCACCCGTTCCGTGGATATTCCCAGCGTCCGACCAAGGGTCTCGAGGTAGTCCGAAGCCATGCCCTGATACCGCCCCTGGGCGTCAACGAATTCAAAGGGCGGCCAATCCCGGTCCACTCCTATCCGGATTTTCGGATGATCCCTCAACCACTGTTCCTCGGCGGAAGTCAGCACGATCCGGTTGGAGTCTACGCGGTAGAAACGCGCCTTGGGATCGGCAATCCAGGCGCTTTCCAGGTCGGTGAGTTCCTGCGTGGTCAGGGCATTCATACCGGCTTCGATCCGGGCCAGGCGGTCGGCGGCGGATCGGCGAACGGCCACCGCGACCGGCTCCTCGAGCAGCGGCGTTTGAGCGTAGTCGAATGCGCTTTTCCATCCCAAGCGGCTAAGCAGCGGTTCCATGACCGTCGGCACCGCCAGGAAGGCATCGATGTTGCCGGCGGCCGCGGCGCGAGCCATGGCCTCGGGAGATTTGAAATCAATCACCTGGGCGGACGGAAATCGCGTCTTGACCCAAGCTTCGCCATAAGTGCCTTCAACGAGGCCGATTCGCTTGAAATGTTCCGGGCTGTCCGGGGGCTTGGCGGCGGTGCGATAATACAAATGATGGCTGAAATGATAGTAGGTGCGAGAAAAATCCAGCTTGGCTTTCCGTTCCGGGGTTGGCGGTAACCCGATATGAACATCCGCCTCCCCCTCTTCCACCGCCCGGACGGCATCCGCCCAGTCATATCCCCGAAATTCGAGCTGGTCACCGGTATTTTTGGCCCAACGGCGCCAGAAATCAATGAACAGGCCGGCCGGCTTGCCAATGGAATCAAGCATACTGAACGGCGGGTAACTGATGGGAAAGGCCACGGTCAAAACATCGCTAGTCTTGACACTGGTCGAGCCGACCCAACGGCGCTCGATAGCGGTCCTTTCTTGCGGGGTGATCGCTTCAAGCCCTTCATTGACCGTGGCCTGCAGGTTGGTGTTTCCTTTTCCGACAGCGGCGAAAAACGCCTTGCTGTAAATAGGGCGTTCCGGATGGTAATGCCATTCCTGCAAAATCCCCATCTTGGCCAGATAGTGCAAGGCGGTGGGCGTGTCACCCACGAATACTCGCACTTCCCCTCGTTTGACCGCCTGAAAAAGATCATGATTGGTGTCATATTCCGTCAGCACCGCGCCAGGCAACGCGTTTTTGATATATTCAATGGCGAAATCATTGGCCATGACGCCGATTCTGAATCCAATAAGGTCTTCTAGATTTTTCAGACCGTAGATACTGTCATGGAAAAAGAAATGGGTATAACAATTGGCTAAAAACCCGCCGTAATCCAGATAGGTTCCGCGATTTTCGCTGTAGAAGCAGCCCACGTGGACATCGGCTTCCCCATCCCGAACCATGGCCAGGCTGTTGGAAAACGATGAATTTTTGAAAGAAATCGGGATGTTGGTTTTCCGGGACCAAAGCTTCCAGATGTCGATCAGCATCCCGACCATCTGCCCCTGTTCGTCGGTGTAATAATAGGGGACCTGATCCTCGCCGCCCACCAGGACCAACGGTTGAGCGGTTCCCTGAGCGCGGTTCGGCGTGGGACGCCCAGTCCAGTTGCGGATAATCGCATCCCGTTCCGCCTGAGAAATGGCCGTGATGCCTTGGTTGACCGTCTCCAGTAAGACCTTGTTCCCTTTTCGAACCGCGGCTTTAAAAAGGTTGTTGTAGACCGGCCACGGACATTTTTGAACCACGGTCAGACCGTCATGCTGGGCCAAATAGGTCATGGCCACAGGGGATTCCATTAAAAAGGCGTCCACTTCCCGGTTTATGGTCGCCAGCACCAGGGATTCATAGTCTGGATAAGAGGTGATCTTCGCGTTGGGCAGCCGTTTTTTAAGAAACTGGGTGGAGTAATCTTCCTGGACTTCGCCGATACGGACCGTGGCCAGGTCATCCAGACGGGCCGGCGGGTTGATACTGATGTGATAGAAGATACAGGTGGGCGTGTCAAAGAAAGAATGGCTGAAATCCAGGGTGAGTTCCCGTTCCGGACTGTAAAAGATGGCGGCATTGATATCGGCCTTTCCCTCCCGGATGTAATTCATGGTCTCTTCCCAGGATGGCACCGAGATAAATTGTATCGGAAGACCGGTTTTCTCCGACCAGAGCCGCCAAAAATCCACCAGCAAACCGCGAGGCTGGCCGCTGCCGCCCTTAAAAAAGAATGGTTTGTATTCGCAATAGACAATGGACAAGGTTTTTTCGGGGGGATTCTCCGCCGATAGCGGGGACGCGGCGCCCGCGCCGTAACAAAGCAAGATAACCGCTATGATTATAAGTATTCTTAGGAAATAAGGTCCTTGAGGCGCCGGACCCGGAACATGATT
>JADFXS010000058.1:3865-12713 GCA_015233515.1 Deltaproteobacteria bacterium
ATTAATTTTCCAAGATCTCATTTTGAGTGCCCGACCCTTCGCCGAGGTCCGGCGAGTTGCGATATAAAAAAACTGTCATTTCGAAGCGAGAAATCTACTGTTAGCCGTGTTGATAGGGGCGATTAATCAATCGCCCTCGTTGAAGGATGCTAGCCGTGGGTTTTATCCCACGGATTGGTAAGTCGCTACGCGACAAAATACTATATATGCAAAACGATTTCCCGGCGATGAATCGCCGGGCTACGGGGCGCTGATCGGAACCATATCATTTCGGGCAATTTTTACAACAGGTGCTAAATTGCCTGCAAACAAAACCATATTAAGCTGCTCGGGGAGGGCGGGCCTACCCAAAATATCTGATTTTGCCTTCCCCTTATAATATTCTCAAATGCTTTTACCGGTTATCAACGGCAAATACCACTTCCGAAAGTCGGCGATCCATTATATAATTAGTACAAAAAAGCGCCATGGGGGACGATTATGAGTAAAATTCAGCGAGCTTTGATCAGCGTTACGGATAAGGACGGTATCGTCGAGTTCGCCCAGGCCTTGAACAAATTCGGCGTGGAGATATTATCCACGGGCGGAACGGCCAAAGCTTTGGCTCAAGGAGGCGTCAAAGTCAAAGAGGTGGCCGATTATACCGGATTTCCGGAACTCCTGGATGGTCGGGTTAAAACCTTGCACCCGAAAGTTCACGCCGGCATCCTTTTCAGACGGAACGTGCCCGCCCACGTCGAACAGATGGACAGCCAAGGCTTGAAGCCGATCGATCTGGTCTGCGTCAACTTGTACGCCTTTGAAGATACCATTGCCAAACACGGGGTGACCCTGGCCGAGGCCATTGAAAACATCGACATCGGCGGTCCGACCATGCTTAGGGCCGCGGCCAAGAACTACGAATCGGTCACGGTCATTGTCGACCCTACGGATTACCCGAAAGTCATCACCGAAATGAAAAACAACAATGGGCAAACGACCCTGCCCACCCGTTTGCACCTGGCTCGAAAAGTTTTTTCCGTGACTTACGTCTATGACCGGGCGATTTTAAAATATTTGCAAGGTCAGACCATCAAGCAGGACTAAACAACCTGTCGATGCTTTCCCAAATCATGGCGCCTGATTCCCGGCGCCGATGCGCCGACGCCGGGAATCAGGCGTTTTTTTACTGATTTTCACCTGACCGTTTACTCTTTGCCTGCCCTTAATTACTTGTCACGACTTAAAGCGATACTCGAAAGTTTTTTCGGAATGATGCGGTCAAAATCTCAGCTCATTCGCGAACACCCCAGTCGGTCATTTCGACCGAAGGGAGAAATCTCATTGTGATTTGGCAGTGTTGGAGATTTCTCGTCGCGGCCTGTGGCCGCTCCTTGAAATGACAGTGATACTTCAAAACGAAGAGACTTTCGAGAACCACTATAAACCCGGATTTTGCAGCCGGATTTAATCTTCAATTCCCGGTTGCGCGCCGATACCGGCCGCGAAATGATGCTTGACCGCGTCCATGAAGGTCACGGTATCGGCCAGGTCCAAAATTTCCGGCGGGCAATCCCGGCCGGTGAGGATCAAATGCAAAGACGGCGGCTTGTTTTTTAGAAAATCAACGACTTCCGCGGGGGAGATCAAGCCGTAACGCATGGCCACGCAGATTTCATCCAAGATCAGCAGATCGCAAGCGCCGCTTTCGGCCAGCTTCAGGCAGTCATCCCAGCCTTGCCGCGCCGACAGCCGATCCGCTTCGGACGGTTTTCCCATGATCAAACCGCGGCCCAGGAGCCGGAATTTTATGTTGGGCAGGACGGACAGCGCTTTATGCTCGCCGCTTTCCCGTGATTTGACAAACTGCATGATCACCACTTGCCGCCCGTGCCCGGCGGCTCTCAAGGCCGCGCCCAGGGCGGCGGTGGTCTTGCCCTTGCCCGGACCGGTATTAATGAGGATCAATCCGTGAGACATACATTGCTTCCTCTCGTTTGGGTAAAAGACTTTAGCCGAAAAATGACTAATCTTCCCTTTCCCGGTTACGACCTTCGCGGCCGCTTAATCAAATAGCCTGCCCACCACCCGGCCATCAAGAAGATTAACATTATTTAACAAATCCGCCGGGAAAACATAGCAAAAAATTTCTTGACGTTTTGCCTCAATGCCGGTCATAATTGTTTCCGGTTTAGCTATTATCCGGAAACAATTATCGCCAGGTAAGCCATATGATAGAGACGATCAAATCCATCATCCTGGATTTCCGGGAAATGCACCAGAAGACCGGAGTGCCGCGGCGCCTAAGTATCGAAACGATTACCGGCAAGGCCACGGTCTGCATCGGGGTCTGCCGGAGCGGCAAATCGACGTACATGTTCCAAGTTATCAAACGGCTTCTGGAAGGCGGGGTTCCACGCGAGAATATTCTCTATCTGAATTTTTTTGACGATCGACTCCACAACCTGCGGCGAAATGGATTAAGTGTCATCGCCGAAGCCTACTATTCGCTTTATCCGGAAAAAAAAACTCCGAGACCATCTACTGTTTCTTCGATGAGATTCAGGAAGTCTCCGGTTGGGAACCTTTTGTCGACCGGTTGATGCGGACGGAAAACTGCGAAATATATATTACGGGTTCATCCGCGCGGATGCTTTCGAAAGAAATCGCCACGCAAATGCGTGGACGGGCATTATCATGGGAAATATTCCCGTTTTCGTTCCGAGAGTTCCTGGACTGGAAGGGTATTGAGATTAAAGGTTCAATATCCACGAAGAAACAGCTTTTCATTCGAAAGGCCTTCGAGGAATATTGGGAGACCGGCGGCTTCCCCGAGGTGGCCGGCCTAAGCCGGAACTTGAGGATCAAAACCCATCAGGAATACTTACAGGCCATCCTGTTTAGAGACCTGATCGAGCGCCATGACGTCTCTCATCCGAAAGCATTGACCGACCTCGCGCATCGGCTGGCGGACAACACGGCATCGCTATATTCCGTCAACAACCTGACCGGATACCTTAAATCATTAGGACACAAGGCTCCCAAGTCGACCGTTATGGATTACCTGGAATGGTTCGAGGATGCCTACTTCCTCTTCACCGTGCGGATATTCGACCCATCCCCGGCTCGCGCCAACACCAATCCGAAAAAGATTTATTGCGTCGATCACGCTTTGGTTACTTCAGTCTCATCGGGGATTCTGGTCAATTCCGGGCATCTCCTGGAAAACCTCGCTTTCACCGCGCTTAGACGCCTTTACCCCGAGATTTATTATTACAAGACCAAAGCCGGCCGCGAGGTCGATTTCATTGTCCCGATGCGCAACCGATCACGGTTGCTGGTGCAGGTCTGCGAATCCCTGGTCGAACCAAGGACGAGGAAACGTGAATCCGCGGCCTTGGGTGAGGCGATGGCCGAACTGGGTCTCAAGTCCGGAATAATTGTGACCAGGAATGAGGAAGAACGGATCGATATCGGCGCCGGAACCATTGAGGTGGTCCCGATTTGGCGTTTCCTGCTCGACCTGCCGGACGCTGCGGAATAGTTCGTAAAAGAAGACAGGTTTAATCGTTGACTCACTCTTGTAAATCAATAAAAATGAAGATCGGCTGTTATAAATCCTCCCATATCAAGGATGGGCGTCATGAAAAAAATACTGACCTGGTTAGTGATTTTCAGTCTGGTTTTCGGGTCCGCGGCGAGCATGGCCGCGGAGAAACAGAAACTGGTGGTTTACACGTCCATGAAGGAAGTCCTGATCGGCAAGCTGCGGGACGCTTTCACGGCCAAGAATCCGGACCTGGATTTCGATAGCTATTCAGCCGGCGCGGGTAAACTCATGGCCAAGCTGGCGGCGGAGCGACAGTCCGGCAATATTGTGGTCGATGTCCTCTGGACCAGCGAAATCCCCGATTTTTACCAACTGAAAGCCGAAGAGATGCTGCAAAAATACATCTCCCCAGAAAATCAATTCATTTTGAGCCCGATCAAGGACCCGGACGGTTTTTTCACCCCGGCCCGCATGGGAACTTTAGGCATCGCCTACAACACCAAATTGATCAAGCAGGCGCCTCGCACCTGGGCCGATTTACTGACCCCGGAGTTCAAAAACAGCGTGGGGATCGCCAATCCGGCTCTTTCCGGCACGGCTTACGTCAGTATTTCCTTGATGGTTAAGAATTTGGGTTGGGAATATTTTGAAAAACTCAAGGCCAACGGCGCCAAAATGGGGCAGGGTTCCGGCCAGGTGGTGGACGACACCGCGGCCGGCGACTTGAAGGCTTGTCTAGGCGTGGATTACATCGCGCTGGAAAAAATCGCCAAGGGCGCCGACCTGGGCTTGGTTTTCCCGCCGGAAATGCTAGTCATTCCCAGCCCGGTGGCCATTATCAAAGGCACCAAAAACCTTAACGCGGCCCAAAAATTCGTGGATTTCCTCCTCTCCAAGGACGGTCAGGCCATTGTCGCCAATACCGGGACCCTGCCCATCCGGCAGGATGTCCCCGTGCCTCAGGGCACCGGCCTGGTTTCACCGGACGAGGCGGTCAAGCGGGCCATGCAGATCGACTATCCGCAAATGATCAAGGAAAAGGAAGCCACCATTAAAAAATTCACCGAAATATTAGGCGCGGGTAAATAACCGGGTCGCCAAGCCTGGCCCGCCATCAGGCGGGAGTTGTGGGAAGACTGACCCGGGCCTTTTTGTATAACCGGTCTTAAATACAAAAACTGGTATCCATCCATGGCAAGCATCCGACTGGAACAGGTCAACAAGATTTACGGACGGAAGTCGGTTATTCAAGACCTGAATTTGGAGATCCAGGATGGGGAGTGCTTCACCCTCCTGGGACCATCCGGGTGCGGCAAGACGGTTATCCTCAGGCTGATCGCCGGTTTTGAAGCTCCAAACACCGGGCGGATTTTTATCGGCGACCATCTGGTCTCCAGCCCGGCCGACGGCATCAACCATCCGCCGGAAACCCGCCGTATCGGAGTGGTTTTCCAGGATTATGCCGTCTGGCCCCACAAATCCGTTCTGGAAAATGTCATTTACCCTCTGATTATCAAAAAAGTCCCCTCCCCGGAAGCGAACAGACAGGCCAGGCTGGCCATCGACCAGGTGAATTTGAGCGGCCTGGAAACCCGCCTGCCCTCACAACTTTCCGGCGGCCAGCAACAACGGGTGGCCTTGGCCCGGGCCCTGGTCGCCGGTCCGGAAGTCATGCTGCTCGATGAACCCCTGTCCAATCTGGACGCCAACCTGCGGGAAGAGATGCGCTTCGAGATCAAGGAACTTCAACGCCGCACCGGAGTGCCGATTCTTTATGTCACCCACGATCAGGAAGTGGCCTTGGCCATTTCCGATCGACTGGCCGTCATGGACGAACACGGAACCATCCGCCAGATCGGTCCGCCCAACCAGGTTTTTGAATATCCGAAGGATAGTTATGTGTTCCGCTTCATGGGAGTGGCGAACTTCATTCCCATGGTTGAACGCGAAGGACGGCTGGTAATCGATGGCCTAAGTCAGCTTTTCAACTGGCCGATCTCCCCATCCAAGGAAATCAAGGCCCCGGTGGCCGGCTGCCGGCCCACGGACTTGGAGCTGACCAGAGATGGAACCGGGGTTCAGGGCCGGGTGGAACGCCGCAGTTTTCTTGGCCCGATAGTGGATTTCCGGGTGGCCTTGGGGCGGGCCATGGTCCGCGTCCAGATGGAAACCCGCGAAGTTCTAAACAAGGATTTGATGCTGGGTTCCGGGGAAGCTTGCGGAGTGATATTCCATAATTTGCAATGGTTTGACGGCCAGGCCATGGAAAACTCGAGGGGCGCATGAATTTTACGGCCGGCATGCGACGTTGGGGGGTCGCGGAACTGATACTCCTGTTGTCCATCCTTATCCTGATCGTGGTTGTGGCGGTCCCGGTTCTGCTGATCTTTTGGAATTCCTTTGTGGTCGACGGCCAGCTCAACTTCGGCGACGTCATCCAAATCCTCCGGCAACCGGACACCTATCAGGCCTTGAAAAACTCCATCATCATCGCTTCCGGCGTAACTGTTTGCAGCACTGTTATCGGTGTGTTCTTCGCCTGGCTGGTATCCCGCACGGACCTGCCCTTCAAGGAGCCCATGAAGGTTCTTTTCCTGGTGCCCTTCATGCTCCCATCCTTCATCGGCGCCCTGGCCTGGAAGATGCTCCTGTCGCCCCGGGCCGGTTATATCAACCGCTTGCTCATGGACCTGTTCCACCTGGATAATCCGGTCTTCAACATCTATGGCTTCTGGGGGATTATCGCCGTGGAAACCATGTACTTGTTTCCTTTTGTTTTCATCCAGGTCTGCGGAGCCCTGGAACGCATGGACCCGACCCTGGAGGAATCGGCCCGTATTGCCGGCGCCGGACTATTCACCATTACCCGCAAGATCACCATCCCCTTGATCATGCCGAGTATCGTGGCCGGGGCCTTGCTGATCGCTCTTTATTCCCTGGCTCATTTCGGCGTGCCGGCCATCCTGGGCACGGAAGTGGGTATTTATAATATCCCCACGAAAATTTATGAAAAAATCCACCAGAGCGCCGGCAGTTTCAAGGCCATCCGCACCGGCACGGTCCTGGCTTCCATCCTGGTGATCTCCGCCGGAATAATATTGTATTTTCAAAGCCTGATTCTGAAATCAGGTCGGTTCCAGATCATTGCCGGAAAAAGCTTCCGCCCCATGCTCCTGAAACTCCGGGGACTCAAGATCCCCTTGCTCATCATCAGCATTGTTTACATTATCATCACGGTCATCATGCCCACGGTGACCATCTTCCTGGTCGGCGGCCTGAAAACCTACGGTCTGAGCATGACCATGGACCATATGACCTGGGATAATTTCAGCTACATTTTGTTCAAATGGAAACTGACCCGGGACGCCATCTGGAACAGCTTGTACTTGTCCCTGGCCGCGGCCCTGGTGACCATGCTGGCCGGAGTGATGATTTCCTATGTGATCGTGAAAATGAAGGTTCGGGGCAAATGGCTGCTTGAGTTTCTGGGCGTCCTGCCCTTCTCCGTGCCCGGAACGGTCATCGCCTTGGGCGTCATCCTGACTTGGAGCGGCAAATTCGGCATCAATATTTACAATACAGCCTGGATAATATTCGTGGCCTATATCGCCCGGTACATGGCTTTCTCACTGAAATCCAATTCCGCGGCCCTGGAACAGGTCCACGATGCCCTGGTGGAAGCGGCGCGGGCCTGCGGCGCCACCCAGTGGCAAGCCATGCGCCACATAGTCCTGCCTTTGATCAAACCCGGCATGGTGGCGGCCTTTTTCCTGATTTTTCTCCCGGCCCTGCGGGAGCTGACCACCAGCGTCCTGCTTTACGGTCCCACCACTCGCACCATCGGCGTGGCCATCTACACCCTGAATGAGGACGGGGAAACGGTTTACGCCGCGGCTTTAGCCGCCGTAGCCCTGATCATCATCCTTCTGGGGGAAATCGTCATCCGGCGCTTGATCCGCACCAGAACCAAAGAGGCATGACTCGTGTCATTCGTTCGCCTGATCAACGTCACTAAAAAATTCGGTTCGGTAACCGCCGTCGACCATTTGAACATAGAGATCGAAAAAGGCGAGTGTTTTTCCATCCTGGGTCCGTCAGGATGCGGCAAGACCACGACCTTGCGCCTGATGGCCGGGTTCGAGGACTTGAGCCAGGGCGAGATTATTGTCGGCGACCGTCTCATTTCCTCCAGCTATAAAAACTATTACCTGCCTCCGGAGAAACGTGATTTCGGCATGGTCTTCCAGGCTTTTGCGGTATGGCCGCATTTGAACGTCTTTGACAATATCGCATTCCCCATGCAAATCAGGCGGATTTCCCGAACAGACATCGCCCGGCGCACTCGGGAGGCGTTAGAAATCACCGGCCTCAAGGGTCTGGCCGACGTTTACCCTCATGAACTCTCCGGCGGCGAAAAGCAACGGATCGCGTTAGCCAGGGCTTTGGCGGTAAACCCGGCCTTGCTGCTCCTGGATGAGCCCCTGTCCAACCTCGACCCCCAACTGCGGGAAGAGATGCGCTTTGAAATCAAAGATCTCCAGCGCCGCTTCAATCTGGCCGTCATTTATGTCACTCACGATCAAGCCGAAGCCATGGCTCTATCCGACCGGATAATGGTCATGTCCCAAGGTGTTAAACAACAGGTGGACACCCCTCTGAATGTTTACAATCATCCGGCCAATCAGTTCGTCTTCAGCTTTATCGGTTTGTCCAATTTCATTCCCGTGGTTATTTCCGGTGGAGCGATCCATGTGGAAGGAGCCCTGGACGCCGGAACCATTACCGGCGATCTGCCTGGAGACTTGAGCAGCGACCGGATGACTATCGCTTGTCGACCGGCGGAGATTGATTTCGTCGCGACCGGCGGAGTGAAAGGACAGATAAAACGCAAAGCGTACCTAGGAGAGATCGTGGATTACCGCGTGCGGGTCGGGGCCACGGAAATCCGGATTCAAAAACAACGCCGCCACATTGGGGACATTCCCTCCGGAGAGGAATGTCGCATTAATTTTCAGCGCATTTTGTGGTATGGTCGGACGTAAAAAACGAACCACAAAGATTTCAAGTAACCTTGGATAGCGTTCTTTTGAGTGCCCGACCCCATGGAACGCCGGGTTATGGCGCCAAGAAACCTACGCCGACGGTTATTTCGACCAAAGGGGGAAATCTCATTGTGATTTGGTAGTGTTGGAGAACCACTATAATTCGGAAAAAGCGATTTTTCAAGTTTTCCAGCCGGCGCGGCGGTTCTTCTGGAAATCAATAGATATCGTCAGCGACCGGCAGTTTATATCCGTCCGGCATTTCCCAAATCTCGAC
>JADFXS010000616.1 GCA_015233515.1 Deltaproteobacteria bacterium
TCCTCGAAATGACAATGACACTTCAAAACGAAGAAACTTTCGAGAACCACTATAACAGCGCCGAAACAAGTTCTCTTAAACAATTTGGTGTGCGACAGTTGGGGCGACGCCGGAGGGTTCGCCGGCGTCACCGTCAGGGATAGCTGGTTTTACGATAATGCGGTCAGTTCGGCAGCATAAGGAAATAAGCCGAAAATGCCCCCGGTATGAATGAAAACAATTCGGTCGCCGAAGCACCCCGGCCGGGCTTTGAGTTCCTGGCACAAGCCATACATAGCCTTGCCGGTATATACCGGATCAAGGATGATGCCTTCGGTCCGGGCGACGTGGACGAGAAACTCCAACTCCGGAGGTTGAGTCAAACTGTAGCCCCGGCCGACGTAACCGTCGATAATCTCCACGTCCTTGGAACGGGAAAAGCTTATGGGCAGACGATATTCTTTTATGGCCTTCTCGCACATCTCTCCGATAATTCGGACAAAATAATCACGATCATCACAGACATTGACGCTAACCAAACGGCAGGGCAGGGCATGAAGCTTGGCGCCGAGAATTACTCCCGCCGCGGTCCCGCCCGAGCCCGAGGCATGGAAAATAGTCGTTTCAGGAGACAAACCGCCGGGTAGTTCGGCTAAATCCCGAGCCAATTCCTCCATCGCTCGAATATAACCCCACGTGCCCAGCGGATTGGAGGCGCCTTCGGGGATGATGTAAGGTTTCCGGCCGACAAGGCGTAATGACTCCACTTCACGGGCGAATATTTCTTCCCGACGGCGATATTCCTCCGGAGTGATCCAGACTATTTCCGCGTTGACCAGCCAATCGAGCAAGGAATTAGCCGATAAGGAGGGAGGATTACCAGGGTCGGGAGTCCGTAACAGAAGTCGGCATTTGAGCCCCAGCCGTGTCGCCGCCACCGCCGTGGCGCGGCAATGATTGGATTGGGCTCCGCCACAGGTCAGGACTACGTCCGCGCCTTTTTGCACGGCATCCGCCAAGACAAACTCAAGCTTTCTGACTTTATTACCGGATAAGGCCACACCGGTCAGATCGTCGCGCTTGATGAAAAGCTCCACGCCGAATTCCCGGCTCAGACGCGTTAAAGGCTGTAACGGTGTGGGAGTTCGAGCCAATTCAATTCTGGGCGGATAGGATATTTGAGCTTCAGCGACCATGATGGCTCCTAACTTTCTGTTGCAGTCAGGTCAATGTGATAATATTTTGCTTAAAAAAAGTTTGGTCCGTTCGTTTCGCGGATTACTGAAAAATTCCCGCGGTGGAGCTATTTCAATAAGCTGGCCGCCATCCATGAAGGCAACTCGGTGGGAAACCTCCCGGGCAAAACCCATCTCATGGGTGACCACAACCATGGTCATGCCTTCCTTGGCCAGGGCCCGCATGACATCTAAAACTTCATTGATCATTTCCGGGTCCAAAGCCGAAGTCGGTTCGTCAAAAAGCATGATTTTGGGTTTCATGCACAGACCTCGAGCAATAGCCACTCTTTGCTGCTGCCCGCCGGATAATTGAACCGGGTAAGAGTTGTACTTGTCCGACAATCCTACTCTATCCAGCATTTTCCGGCCGAGGTTTTCCGCTTCGGCCCGAGGTGTTTTCCGGACCTTGATCGGCGCCAGGGTAATGTTTTCCAGGGCAGTCATGTGGGGATACAAATTGAATTGCTGGAAAACGAAACCGATTTCCGCCCGCAGTGCGGTCATGTTGGTCTTGTGGTCGTGCACGTCCATCCTGTCCACGACCAGATAGCCTTTTTGTATCTTTTCCAAGCGGTTGATGCACCGGAGCAAGGTACTCTTCCCCGAACCGCTGGGGCCGCAGACGACCAGGACTTCTCCCGCCGAAATGTGCAGGTTCACGTCCTTGAGGACTTGGAAATGATGAAACCATTTATTGACATTTTCAAAGGTGATCATAGCGATATTCTAACAGTCCGAAAATTATAGCCTCGTGGCTTGGATGGTCATTTTCTTTTCTAGTCGATTGGCTAGAATAATCAAGGGGTAGCAAAGGATAAAATAGAGAAGCCCCACTAGGGCGAAAACCATTAACCCCTGGGGAACTCGCTGAACCGTAAACCAGCCAACCCTGACCACATCCATTAATCCGATGGCGGACACAATGGACGAATCCTTGATGAGAAGCACAAATTGTCCCACCAAGGGCGGTAGAATGGTTTTTAGGGCTTGAGGCATAATCACATATCGAAGGCTTTGAAAGGTCGAC
>JADFXS010000617.1 GCA_015233515.1 Deltaproteobacteria bacterium
ATACCCGAAAAAACATACCCTGGGACCCAGCGGATTCCTGCCTGGAAAAGGCATCGATTCCGCGAGCCTTCAACCTGGAAACGGCTTGGTCGGCGTTGGCCGGGCTGCGGTAGGCTCCAACCTGGACCGTATAATAATGTTCTTGCGCGTCGGCTGCCGGAATCCATCCTCCGGCCAGGATGAAGACGGCGAGAAGCACAAATCGATTATTGAATAATTTTATCATATTACTCAGGGAGGCCCTTTTCGCCGGCTTCCGCTTGCCGATGGGCGAATGGACCGCTGGGCATGATGGCGAAGCCATGGGATTTGATGATGGCCTCCAACTGGGCGCCTTCAATTTTTTCGTGGGCGAGTAATAGTTTGGCCCCATCGTCCAGCACTATCCGGCGCGCGCTCAAAACCTCCTTGGCTCGGGCGTATTGCTCCTCCAGTATTTGACGGACCGCCTGGTCGATTTCTCTGGCGGTTTGGCGCCGGCGGCTCCGGGGACATTCAGGAATCTGGATTGTCGTTCCGGTTCCAGGTAGACTCGGCCTAACTTATCGTTCATGCCGTATTCCATGACCATGGCCCGAGCGGTATCCGTGGCCCTGGCCAAGTCGTTATGGGCGCCGGTGGATATGTCGTCGAAGACTAATTCCTCGGCCGCCCGTCCGCCCATGGCCATGGCGATTTTGGCCAGGAGTTCGCTTTTGGTCATCAAAAAGCGTTCTTCCGTCGGCAGGTTGAGAGTATAGCCCAGAGCGGCCACGCCGCGGGGTATGATCGTGATCTTCTGCACGGAATCCGTACCCGGCAAGGACATACCCACCAGCGCGTGGCCGATTTCATGGTAAGCGACAATCTCTCTTTCGTGTTCGTTAATCAGCCGATTCTTTTTTTCCAGACCGGCGACGACTCTTTCCACGGCTTCCCTAAACTCGTCCATGGTGACTTGTTCCTTGCCGCGTCGCACGGCGAGCAAGGCCGCTTCATTGACCACATTGGCCAAGTCCGCTCCGGCAAAACCCGGGGTGATGGCGGCAATGAACGTTACATCCACGTTCTCCGCCACCTTGACCTCCCGCATGTGGACTTTGAGGATCTCTTCGCGACCTTTTTTATCCGGGCGGTCAACCAGTATCTGGCGGTCGAATCGGCCGGGACGGAGCAGAGCCGGGTCCAGGATTTCCGGGCGGTTGGTGGCGGCCATCAGAATTACTCCGGCCGTAGGGTCAAAACCATCCATTTCCACAAGAAGCTGATTCAATGTCTGTTCTCGTTCGTCATGACCGCCTATGGCTATGCCGCTGCGGGCTCGGCCCAAAGCATCCAGTTCATCGATAAAAATGATGCAGGGGGCTTTGGCCTTGGCCTGTTGGAACAAATCGCGAACGCGGGCCGCACCCAGCCCCACGAACATCTCCACGAATTCGCTTCCGGACATGCTGAAAAATGGAACATGACTCTCGCCGGCCACGGCTTTAGCCAACATGGTCTTACCTGTGCCCGGCGGTCCGATCAAAAGAACACCCTTGGGAAGCTTACCGCCGATAGTGGTGAATTTTCCCGGATTTTTCAAGAATTCCACCACTTCCATCAGCTCTTCCTTGGCCTCATCCAACCCGGCCACGTCCGCGAAGGCGACTTTCAAATCTTCCGCCATATAAATCTTGGCTTTGTTTTTTCCCAGACTCAGGAATCCTTGTTGTGATCCTAGTTTTTTAAAGAAATAATACCAGATGCCCATAAATATCAAGATAGGGATGAACCAACTCAATATATCCCGGATGAAAGTGCTTTCCACCACGCCGGTGAATTTGATCTTGTTCTTGGCTAGCAGCTCGGATAAATCCGGGTCCACCCGGACGGTCATGAATTCTATGACATTGCCGTCTCCGGACTCGCTTTTCATTTTGCCTTGGATACTGTTGTGAGTCACGGCGATTTCGATGACTCGACCTGAGTTGACCGCCGTGAGGAATTCGCTGTAGGCCAGAGTCTTGATGGACAGTTGTTGAGTCAGGAAATTCTGCAGAAGCATTACTCCCCAAAAAGCCAGTAAAATGTACCATATAGAAAATCGGGTTCTTTTTTCCATTTTGCATTGACTCCCTTGATCCCCGGTTTTGACGGCCCCCGGTGTCGCCGGGATAAAGCTGGGACCTATAACGTATTTTCGAGTATCCGACCCGTCGTGCCTCGACGGGTTGTAAAACAAATAAACATACGCGTACGGTCATTTCGGTGCGAAACGATG
>JADFXS010000618.1 GCA_015233515.1 Deltaproteobacteria bacterium
GGTATCGAGCATTTGCTTGCGGCACAACTCGAGTATCCGTCTGGCCGCCTCCGCTTGCATCAACACTTCACCGCCGGATAGGGTTACTCCACCACGACTACGGCGGTAAAACATCGAGTCCTTGGCTATCTGTTCGACAATTTCGTTAGGAGACCATCTCTTCCCGACCAAAGTCCTGGCCCCATAATTACAGGCCTCGGCGCAAAGGCCGCAGGATGAGCACTCCCGGCGATCCATGACAATTTTACCGTCTGTAAGAAAAACAGCCTTTTCCGGGCACGCCTGCACACAGGCCCGGCACTTTACACACCTGTTTTGGTTATAGGCAATTTGCGGCTCGGGCGAGAGACCGAACGGATTGCTGCACCACCGGCACATCAAAGGGCAGCCCTTGAAAAAAACCGTCGTTCTAATGCCCGGCCCGTCTTCCGTCATATATCTGGTGACGTCAAAGATCAGGGCCTTTTGTTCGCTATCGTTATTCACGCCGCGGCTCACCTCTTCCCAGAAACAGCACTTCGGAGACGGTTAAATTGCACAAACATGCCTCCCAACGCGGCATATAGGGTCATTCCCTTCAGCGCCCCGTAGGAGCTGCAGGCTTGTAGCTCGGCGATTCATCGCCGGGAAATCGTTTCCTATATTACATTTTGTCCCGTAGCGACTAACCAATCCATGGCTTGAAACCCACGGTTACCATTCTTCAACGAGGGCGATTGATTAATCGCCCCTACAACGCGGCGGACAGGAGGTTTCTCCCCGTGCACCGAAATGACAGTGACGGGGCGTTCCTTTGGCCAAAACCAGTCGCTTCGCTACGGATCGGATACTCGAAACGTCGGAAAGTAAAACGATCCAGCCGCCTGAGACATAGGGTCTTAGAGCGGCTGGTCTTTTTCATTTTTTAAAAATGATGTTCGGTTCTACTAATGACGTCGTCCTGGACTCGTTTACCCAGATCGGTGAAATACACGCTATAGCCGGCGACCCGGACCATCAAGGTCGGGTATTTTTCCGGATGTCGCTGCGCGTCTATCAGGGTTTCTTTGTTCAGGGTGTTGAATTGGATATGCTCCACGCCAAAATCATTGAGGGTTGTTCGAATGAGGTTCATAAAGTTTCTCATGCCGGCTTCCTTATAATCCGGCTCTTTATATGAAGACTCAGGGGTGTTTAGTTGTGCCAACATTTATTACCCTCCTTGCAAGCGTTACTTGATCAGCTCGGAACGGCTGATCCACATATTCAACAGAGTACCGTTGGTAAAGGCCGGGAAATTCAATTTCCCGTAACTTCGGGCCGCCGCAGTCGGGCCGTTGACGTCGGTTTGCTGTTCAGCCGACATGGTATCGGCCAACGGTTTGGACGCCAGGCGCCCACTGGGCAGCGCCCAGGTCATCTCACCGAATCCCACGTTGGCTTGGACCATCTGAATAGCCGGGTCCGAATAATTACCGCGGTAACATTTCAACCCACGCACGGTATCCGCAAAGAACTGAAAGATCTCACAAGCCAGATTGTCGGCAAAATCGTCGTCATTGCCATACTTTGGCGCTTTGCGCAGCTTCATTCTCAGGAAATCTTTATTTTCGAAGTTGGTGGCCACCGCCTCGCAGAGTTCATTCATGGTTATCTCGCCCTGGTCATAGACAAGCTTTTTGACCGCCGCCAGGGAGTTGGCCATATCCGCGAGACCTACCGCCTGGATGGTCGTCCCGATGTTACAAAAAGCTCCACCGGCGACAACATCTATCCCCTTTTCGATACAGCCTCGGCTGAGGATGGAAAACACGGGCAGTTGATGCTGTTCGGCGATGATTTTTTCTCCCACGATCATATGGGCATGAACTTCCTTGATGGCATATTCGAGCTGCTTCTTGGTCGCTTGCATGAATTCATCGAAAGACTTGAACGTTCGGGGGTCTCCGGTCGAGGGGCCGCATCGTTGGTTGGAGCCCCAACCGACCAGCCCGGCGGGCTTGATTCCATCGTTCATGACCAGACTCATAACCGCGCCCAGGTTAACGATGGCCGAATCCGTATGTCCATACTGGAGGCCGGCGACCCCTGGTTCCACACAGCCGATCGGCGACCCTAGCTCTAAAATTTGCTCTCTGGTATAAGGACTCTTGCCGTGGAGTCCTCCCCCGCGATATTCCAGCATCTTTGAATAGGTTTCCACATCGAAGAAAGACGGATGGCCCATGCCCTCGGCCGCCAGCTTGGCGGCTTCAAGCAGCAA
>JADFXS010000619.1:0-1276 GCA_015233515.1 Deltaproteobacteria bacterium
ATTGAAGGCGCAAATAGAAACCATCACTTTGGCTTGGGAAAGCAAAGCCTTGGAGATGGAAGAATTGGAAGCCGGTCTCGCTCAATCCGCCAACGGTGAATAAAGAGGAAACTACCGGACCGGCGGATCAGGTCAGAGAAGTGATTTGGATATACCCGCAAAGATGCGCATGGCTTTCATCAGCAGGTCTTTTTTAAAGCACAAGTCATCTCCGATGAGAAAACGTCGGTAACCCATGTGAATGAGATAGTTCAGGTCCATCATGTCCGCACAGGACGGGACCGGATGACGGAGAAGAGATTCCAAAATACGGGACCCGATCACGGCTTTGTCCGGAGCAGTCCGAAAGATTTTTTCCAAGACCTCTCCGATTTCATGAGGGTAGGCGATTTCCGTGTACAAATCTCCCCGGGCGGCCATGATAAAATCCGCCTCGGCGGCTATTTCCGGCAGATGAGCCAGACCTTTCAGGTTTTCGATCTTGGCCATAACCATGCTTCCGGGGTGCCGCGCTTTTAATAGAGCCACATCTTTCGGGCTTTCCACGAAAGAGAGCATGTAGTGGGGGAGACCGATTTGCCGGCAGAGGTCCACATAGGTTTCATCCAGGGGGGTCAATATTTCCGAATCCAGGTATTCCAAAGACTCATCCACAATGTTGACCGACTCTCCCGGACCCAGCAACCGCCCGATATAATCCTCAATTATGAGCTTATGCCCGTCTAAGTCGACGATTTTTCCGGTCAAGTGACCATTGTCAAAGTAGGCGATGGCCGGCAAATTTACTTTGATGCGATGAGAAATAGTTACCGCGGTATACGGAGTATTGGCGAATTCCCGGATGCGGAGTTGACGGGCTTTGAGATCCACCCATAAGTTTTTGGGTTTGACCAGGGCGTGCATTTCCCGCAGTTTTTCTTCCCGGCGTCCTTCCTTGATCGGCATGATGGTATTCAGTCTGATTCCGGACACCAGGCTGACTTTGGCCACCTCTTCCAGGAAGGTGGAATAAGGACCTTGGGTAACGATGATTTCTATTTCGGGGTTCTTTTTAACCATTAGGCTTAATCCATATCCAGCCTTTTGGATTTTTTCGCTCCCGGATCGGTGGTGGATTTCGAAACCGATCGCTGGGAAAGGTCAAAACCGATATGGCCGTGGGCTTTAAGTTTATGCAGCGATTTTAAAACCTGGTTCACCTGGCTTTTATCCTGGCGGGAAGCCAGTTCCTGTTCGAACATTTCCACCTTGCCGGTCAAGATACCTAAAATACCAA
>JADFXS010000619.1:1363-2239 GCA_015233515.1 Deltaproteobacteria bacterium
TCGGTGATCTCCTCATCTTGGCCTCCATAAGGTTTGCGGACCAGATACACATCACATTTTTCGTGGAGTCGCTTGAAAACCTCCTGGCTGGGAATAGGATTTGAACCCAGGCCGTATTGTCGGCAGACTTCACCCGGGACATAATCGAACGGGGCTTCGTCACCCAGGATAATGGCAATAGGTTTGATCAGTGTCCGCGGCGCTTCGAGAAACGAATTATAAGCGGCGAAAATCTCATAACTTTCCGTGATTTGACCGCCGCCGCCGCCCACGGGGTACAATTGGCCGATGAATTCATCCAGTTGCGGACCTTGGCCAAAGGGGGCCGGCTGCAAAGCCACATCTTCACCATCGGCTTCAAAGTCGTTGATGGCCTGAAAACTAATGGCGCAATTCGGCAGATATTTTACCGCTTCGATATAGAGCAGGGGTAGTTTATCAAAAAATATGCGCGGCCATTCCACCATGGAGCCGGTGGTGTCGATGCCGACTATAATGGGGTAGGCGGCGTCGGTCTTCAGAAAATGGCTCCGGAAAGTATAAACGGCTCTGGATGCGGCTTTGGCCCCGGCCACATCGTCGTATGACCGTCGGGCGTCATGGTAGGAGTATCCCGCTCCGGTGGAAGTAAAGTCATGGTCGGCATCCCAGGAATAGGGCATGATTCATCTCCTTACATGGAATGTGAAAGGCCAAAGACCTGTTGGCGGATGCGGGTCAGGTCCTGGTTAAGTTGATTGCAGTCCTTGGGGCGGTCTTGGGGACATTGTCTAAGCATGGCCAGAATAAACTCTCGTATGGGCTCAGGCAAACCCGTGGGGAAATGATTGGTGCGCACGTCGCCGACCAGGATATAACACATGGACATGCACAGAC
>JADFXS010000620.1 GCA_015233515.1 Deltaproteobacteria bacterium
ATATGAACGAACGCGTGCTCATCCCTCCGACCGACCAAATAGAAATTATCAATCGCCCCAAGGCCTCAGGGCCGCCGGATCAGTACCTGCCCTATAAACCCGGGCCGGACGGGGTGGCCCCCATGGCCAGCCTGGGCGATGGATATTGGCCGCATATCACCGGCCTGACCCATGATGAACGCGGGTATCCGGTGATGGAACCCTGGGCTCAGGAACAGATGATCAACCGTCTGGTCCGCAAGATCCGGGACAATGCCCAACGGATCACCAGCTATGAAACGATGTTTATGGACGACGCCGAAGTGGTGGTGGTGGCTTACGGGATCAGCTATCGTTCGGCCAAGCGGGCCGTGGCCGTGGCTCGGGAGCTGGATGTCAAGGCCGGCCTGATTAAACTGAATACCGTCTGGCCCTTCCCGGACGATTTTTTCCGGGACCTGGCCGGTCAAGTAAAGGCCATGGTCATGCCGGAAATCAACCAGGGACAGATCGCGCGGGAACTCACCCGGACCGTGGCCGGAGGATGCACGGGCAAAAGCGTCCCCCATTGCGGCGGGACGATTATTCGTCCGGCGACCATTGTCTCCGCCATGGTTGAGGCGATCAAGGAGAGATCATGACCAGCCGGATTAAAAAAACGGATTTGGTTCCCGAATCCTGTCATCCCCAGGACGATTTGCTGCGCACCGACCGCATCCCCCATATCTGGTGCTCGGGCTGCGGCATCGGCACGGTTTTCAGCTGCCTGATTTCCGCGGTTCGAAAGGCCGGTCTGGATGCTTCCAACGCGACGGTCGTTTCCGGGATCGGATGTACTGGCCGTATGGCCGGGTACATTAAACTCCATTCCTCTCATACCACTCATGGCCGGGCCATCCCTTTTGCCACCGGGATTAAACTGGCCAAACCCGACGCCACGGTCATCGTGGCTTCGGGCGACGGCGATCTGTTCGCCATCGGCGGCAATCATTTTATCCACGCCGCCCGCCGCAACATGGACCTGGCGGTCATCTGCGTCAATAATTTCAACTACGGCATGACCGGCGGGCAAATGGCTTCCTCCACGCCGTTCGGCGCCAAAACCACGACCAGCCTTAACGGCAATCCGGAAGAACCTTTCAACTTCTGCAATCTGGCCGCAGCCAGCGGCGCATCTTACGTGGCTCGTTGGACCAGCCTCGATATCCGGCGGCTGGGCACGGCCATCCATGAGGCCATGACCAAGCCCGGTTTTTCCTTCGTGGAAATCCTGGCGCCGTGTCCCACATCTTTCGGCCGGCGCAATAAAATGCGCACCGCCATAGAACTGGCCCGTTTCGTTCATAGCCGAGCCGTGGTTAAAAATAATATCGAACCCAAGGCAGCCGTCATCGATTTCAACCGGGAGATTGTTCTGGGTAAGTTTGTGGATATCAGCCGGCCGACCTTTCTGGACAACTATCGGACCATGTATCGACGCGAGTTGGGAGAATGGCCGGACCTGGACCGCACCGGCGAAAGTAAATCCCGATCCGTCAGAGATAAGTAACCGCCGGCGGACGATCGGTCGGATTCAGATCGGGCGATAAAAAGTCCAGGGATTATTTGATTTTGCCTTTTGTTATTTTATGCAATTGGGAAATTTTCGGTATCGAGGCGCCGTTATGTCCAAGGAAATAGAGATCGTCATCACCGGCTTCGGCGGACAGGGTATTGTTCTGACCGGTAATATCCTGGGCCGGGCCGCCACCCTGTACGATCACCAGCATGCCACCATGACCCAATCTTACGGTCCGGAAGCACGCGGCGGCTCTTGTTCCGCCCAGGTGGTCATCGGCCAAGAGGAAATTCTGTTCCCGTACGCCGAAAAACCCCAGGTCCTGATCTGCCTGAGCCAGGCCGGTTATGACAAAAACCAAGCCAGTCTGATTCCGGATGGGCTGCTGATCTATGATACGGATTTAGTCGATCCCGGTCCTTCAGCCTCGCGCAACGCCTTTCACCTGCCGGCCACGCGATACGCCGAGCAGATAGGCAACAAGATGATGGCCAATATCGTCTTGTTGGGCTTTTTATCCGCCGTTTCCGAGATGGTGACGCCGGAATCCCTGAAGACCGCCGTATTGGAGTCGGTGCCGCCCCGCACCAGGGACAAGAATGCCCAGGCGTTCGATCGCGGCCGGGAATACGGCCAAGCCATTCTGCGCAGTCGATCCAAGCAGAATCAGGGGCAGACCACGGCGTGAAGAAGCGGGGAAGC